>JBDSZM010000370.1:0-2890 GCA_039925165.1 Burkholderiaceae bacterium | reverse complement strand
GCAGTTCGAGGAATTTGTTGAGCACGCGGGCGCGACGGATCGGCGGCGTGTTCGACCAGGCCGGGAAGGCGGCCTGGGCGGCGGCCACCGCGGCGTTGACTTCGTCGACGCTGGCCAGCGCGACCTGCCGTGCGACCGCGCCGGTGGCCGGGTTCCAGACCGGCTGGCGGCGCCCGCCGCGGCTGGCCTGCGGCCGGCCGCCGATATGGTGGCCGACCTCGATCGACGAGGTGTAGGCGGCGGTGAAGGCTTCGTTCGCACCCATGCTGAATCTCCGGCAGTCGGGAAGGCGTCGAGTCTAGTGCGCGCGTCGGCCCGGCCCGCGCGGGTGACCATGGGCGGCAGTCGGGCGTCGCTATCATGGCCGGCTTTGGCGCCCGCACGATGTCCCGTTCCCCAGAGGCAGGTCCCGACGACGGCCGAGCGACCGGCGTCGCCGCCTCGATCCGGGTCCGCGGCGCGCGCACCCACAACCTCAAGGCCATCGATCTCGACATCCCGCGCAACCGGCTGGTCGTGATCACCGGGCTGTCGGGGTCGGGCAAGAGTTCGCTCGCATTCGACACCTTGTATGCCGAGGGCCAGCGCCGCTACGTCGAAAGCCTGTCGACCTATGCGCGGCAGTTCCTGCAGCTGATGGACAAGCCCGATGTCGACGTGATCGAAGGGCTGTCGCCGGCGATCAGCATCGAGCAGAAGGCGACCTCGCACAACCCGCGCTCGACCGTCGGCACCGTGACCGAGGTGCACGATTACCTGCGGCTGTTGTACGCCCGCGCCGGCACGCCCTATTGCCCCGACCACGACCTGGCGCTGCAGGCGCAAAGCGTGAGCCAGATGGTCGACGCGGTGCTGGCGCTGCCGCAAGACACGCGGCTGATGATCGTGGCGCCGGTGGTGCGCGACCGCAAGGGCGAGTTCGCCGAACTGTTCGCCGAGATGCAGGCGCTCGGCTACGTGCGCTTCCGGATCGACGGCCGCACCTTCGAGGCGGCCGACGTGCCCAAGCTCAAGAAGGCCGAGAAGCACGATATCGACGTGGTGATCGACCGCATCCGGGTCCAGCCGGGGTTGCAGCAGCGACTGGCCGAGAGCTTCGAGGCCGCGCTGCGCATTGCCGAGGGGCGCGCGGTCGCGCTCGAGATGGACCCGCCCGACGCCGCGTCAGGATCGATACCGGCGGCGCCGCCGCGCGAGCACCTGTTCTCGAGCAAGTTCGCCTGCCCGGTCTGCAGCTACTCGCTGTCGGAACTGGAGCCGCGCCTGTTCTCCTTCAACTCGCCGGTCGGTGCCTGCCCGACCTGCGACGGCCTCGGTCAGACCACCGTCTTCGACACCGACCGGGTGGTCGCCTTCCCGACGCTCAGCCTGGCCAGCGGCGCGGTCAAGGGCTGGGACCGGCGCAACGGCTATACCTTCTCGATGCTCGAGAGCGTGGCGCGCCACTACGGCTTCGACCTCGACACCGCCTTTGATGCGCTGCCCGCGGCGGCGCGCCAGGTGCTGCTGCACGGCTCGGGCGCGACCGAGATCGAGTTCATCTACGAGGCCGAAAGCAGCCGCGGCAAGCCGCGCAGCGTCAAGCGCTCGCACCCGTTCGAGGGCATCCTGCCGAACCTGGAACGACGCTTCCGCGAGACCGATTCGGCGGCGGTGCGCGAGGACCTGGCGCGCCTGCAGACCGCCAAGCCGTGTCCCGACTGCCATGGTTCGCGACTGCGGCGCGAGGCGCGCCACGTCTTCCTGGTCGATGCCGGCGGCGTGCGCGAGCCGATCTTCCGGGTCGAGCACTTCACGCTGCGCGACTGCCTCGCGTATTTCGACAGCCTGGCGCTGCAGGGCGCCAAGGCCGAGATCGCGGTGCAGGTGGTGCGCGAGATCCGCTCGCGGCTGCGCTTCCTGAACGACGTCGGGCTCGACTACCTGAGCCTGGACCGCAACGCCGACACCCTGTCGGGCGGCGAGTCGCAACGCATCCGGCTCGCCTCGCAGATCGGCTCGGGCCTGACCGGCGTGATGTACGTGCTCGACGAACCCAGCATCGGCCTGCACCAGCGCGACAACGAGCGCCTGATCGGCACCCTGCGGCACCTGCGCGACATCGGCAACAGCGTGCTGGTGGTCGAGCACGACGAGGATGCGATCCGCGCCGCCGACCACGTGATCGACATGGGCCCGGGCGCCGGCGTGCACGGCGGGCGCGTGATGGCGCAGGGCACGCCGGACGAGGTGGCGGCGAATCCGGACTCGCTGACCGGGCGCTACCTGTCGAAGGCGCTGCGCATCGCAGTGCCGACGCGGCGCCACGCGCTGGCCGACGCTGCCGAGCCGCGCGAGTTGCACATCCGCGGCGCGCGCGGCAACAACCTGCAGCAGGTCGAGGTCCGGATCCCGATCGGCCTGCTGACCTGCGTCACCGGGGTGTCGGGGTCGGGCAAGAGCACGCTGGTCAACGACACGCTCTATGCCGCGGTCGCGCGCAAGCTGTATGCGAGCCACGCCGAGCCCAAGCCCTACGACGAGATCTCGGGGCTGGACGCGCTCGACAAGGTGATCAATGTCGACCAGTCGCCGATCGGCCGCACGCCGCGCAGCAACCCGGCCACGTACACGGGCCTGTTCACGCCGATCCGCGAACTGTTCGCCGAGATGAATACGGCGAAAGAGCGCGGCTACGGGCCGGGCCGCTTCAGCTTCAACGTCGCCGGCGGGCGCTGCGAGGCCTGCCAGGGCGACGGCGTGCTGAAGGTCGAGATGCACTTTCTGCCCGACGTGTACGTGCCGTGCGACGTCTGCGCCGGCAAGCGCTACAACCGCGAGACGCTGGAGGTGCTGTACCGCGGCAAGAACATCACCGAGGTGCTGATGCTCACGGTCGAGGAGGCGCACG
>JBDSZM010000369.1:0-7071 GCA_039925165.1 Burkholderiaceae bacterium | reverse complement strand
GGGCGCGCGCCGCGGTCCGCTCGGCGGGGGTCAGGGGCGCCGGGGGCGCCGGCATCGCGAGCGGCTGGCGCAGGCTCTCGGCGGCCAGGGCGCCGTAGAAATTCATCTGCCCGGCGATGCTGCGCAGGAGCTCGTCGGACAGGGTGCGCATCGAGTGGCCTTCCTGCGAGTGGCGCGCCACCGCGCGCAGGGCGCGCGCCTTCCAGAACACCCAGGCCGGGTCGCGCTGCTCGGACTCGCTCATGCCGTTGATCGCCTGCGTCACCTGCTGCCAGCGCGGCCGGCCGTTGTCGGCGCGCAGGGCGGCGCGGACCTTCCAGGCCAGGCTGTCGTCGGGCAGTTCGAGCTCGGTGCCCTTCTTGCCGGCGCGCAGGGCGGCGCGCTGGTAGAGGTCGGCCGCGTCGGGCGCGAGCTTGATCGCCGACTGCTTGGCCACGCTGGCCCAGGCCCAGGCCGCGAGGTCGTCGGGCAGCTGCCGGTCCCAGCGCTCGACCAGAAAGCGGGTCGCGCCGTCGACGTCGCTGTTCGACAGCCGCACCAGCGCCAGCGCGGTCAGTTCCGCATCGCCGCGGTTGCCCACGCCGGCCTTGCGCATCAGGTACTTGACCGGGCTGTCGACCACGTCGGCCACGCCGGTGGCCAGCGTCGGCCCGAGCAGGGCCGCGGACTGACGCGCGCTGCGCGGGCGGCCGGCTTCCATCGACAGCCGGACCTTGCTCCAGACGTCGGCGCTGCTGAAGACCTTGGCGTCGACCAGCGTGGCGGCGAGCAGCGCGCAGCCGTCGTCGGGTTCGCGCTGCGCGAGCCAGGCCGCGCGTGCCGGCTCGGCGACCGGCTTGCCCTGCGCCTGGTCGGCCAGCAAGGCGTAGCAGGTGACCTCGCGGTCGTCGTTCATGCGAAAGCGCGGAAATTCGACCGCCACGCGCGGCCAGTCGCGGCGCCGCCCCAGCTCGAGCAGCCAGTCGTTGCGCAGCCGGTCCTCGAGGTAGGTGCCGCGCCAGCGGGCATAGAACGCATCGAGCTCGTCCTGCTGCGCGGTCGGCAGCCGGTTGCTCAGCTCCCAGTAGTCGGTCCAGACCGCCAGCGGGTGGCCGGCCGGCATCGCGGCGCGCAACTCCGCGAGGCGATCGCGGTCCTTCTTGCGCAAGGCCTCGCGGGCGTCGAGCAGGGTCGCGTCGGCGGCCTGGGCGCGCAGCCCGCCGGCCCCCGCCAGGCAGGTCGCGATCAGCAGCCCCAGCAGGGCCCGCAAGGCGCGCGGGGGGCGCTCATATACTGGATTTCGGCGGCTTATCGGAAGGGCGGTCATGGAGTTCCAATTGTCATCAGCGGCACCGATGGCGGCCGATCGTGCCGCGCTGCGCAGGGTCTGTCTGGAGCGGCGTCGCGCCTTCGTCGGGGGGCCGCAACTGGAGGCGGCGAACCGGTCGCTGCGGAACCATCTGGAGGCATTGGTCGCACCGCTCGAGCCCGCGTGCCTGGGCCTCTACTGGGCGATCCAGGGCGAATTTAACGCAGCCCTGCACTTGCGCGCCGACACGCCGGGCACGCCCTGGCCGCTGGCGTTGCCATTCGCACACCGTGCCGGCCGGAAGATGGACTACCGGGCCTGGGACGGCCGCACGCCGAACGGCGTCGACGAGTGCGGCATTGCGACCAGCAGCGGCGCGCCGGTCGAGCCCGATGTGGTGTTGGTGCCCTGCCTCGGCTACACCCGCGACAACCACCGGCTGGGCTACGGAGCCGGCTACTTCGACCGCTGGCTGGCCGCGCATCCGCACGTCACGGCGGTCGGGGTCGCGTGGTCGGTGAGTGCGCTCGCGGACCACAGCGGCTATGTCGCGCAGCCTCACGACCGTCCGCTCACGCTCATCGTCACCGAGAACGGCGTCGTCACTTGAAGGACGCGGCGGCGGTGGGGGTCGACGTCGGAACGGGTATCGGCGCCGGGCCGGCCATTTCGCCGATGTCGCTGCGCGTGAGCGCCGCCTGGGTCTCGATCCAGTGGCAGAACTCGCCGACCTCCTTGCGCGGCCGGCTCGCCTCGAACACCGCCAGCCAGTAGGCATACGGACTCGGAATCCGGCCCTCGGGGCCGAACGGTTCGACCAGTTCGCCGCGCTGCAGGGTATCGGCGACGAGCGCCATCCGCGCCAGCGCCACGCCGTGGCCGGCCAGCGCCGCCTGCACCTGCTGGTAGGTGAAGTTGAGGTAGACCCAGCGCCGCGGCTGCAGGCCGGGCAGGCCGTGGTGGCCGAGCCAATGGCGCCAGCTCAGGAATTCGGCGCTGGCGCGGCCATCGTCCTCCTCGGCCAGGGTGTGGCGCGCGAGGTCGGCCGCCACCCGCAGCGGCGGCGCCGTCCCGTTGCGGGTCTGCTCGAGCAGGCTGCGGCTGACCACCGGCGTCAGCAGCTCGCCGAACAGGCGCACCGCGCCCGGCGGGACCTGGTCCGGCGCGATGTAGCGCAGCGCCAGGTCGAGCTCCGGGTCGTCGAGTTCGGCGAGCACGTCGTGCGCCGAGATCCGGATGTCGATGTCCGGCCGCACCCGCTGGAATGCCTCGAGCCGCGGCAGCAGCCACAGGGAGGCGAAGGAGGCGAAGGTGGTGAGGCTGACCCGGCGCCGGCTGCGCGTCTGGCGTATCTGGCGCACGCTGGTATCGAGTTGCGTGAGCCACGGCTCGACGCTGCGCCGCAGCGCCTGGCCGTCGGGTGTGACCTCTACATGGCGCGTGCCGCGCACGAACAGGGTCGCGCCGAGTTCGTCTTCCAGGCCCTTGATCTGGCGGCTGATGGCCGACTGGGTGAGGTGCAGCTCGTCGGCCGCAGCACGAAAGCTCAGGCGCCGCGCGACCGCCTCGAAGGCCCGCAGCGCGGTCAGCGAGAGTTTGCGCTGGGTCGGATTTGTCATATCAATTTCGCATCAATGTGGCGCGGCGAAGTCATTGGAAATTTATGTCACTTCGTCCGATGATAGAGCCATGGATCGGCGCCATGCAGGTCCGGTGTATCGGGGAGATTGATGATGAATGCGCAATTCCGGCCGTGTGCGGCCGGCACCTTCCAGATGTTGCACGAGCGGCCGGTGGCCATCGATACGCGCGGCGGCGAACTGGCGGTCCTGAGCGGCGAGGTGTGGCTCACGCGCGCCGGCGACCCGGTCGACTACTTTCTGAGTGCCGGCCAGACCGTGCGCATCGAGCCGCACCGCCAGGTGGTGGTGGCGGCCTGGGATCGCAGCGAGTGGCCGACGCTCGCCTGGCAGCCCGACCCGCGCGAACGCGCCGGTCACTTCGACGCGCGCGACGTGCGTGCCGACCTCTTCGCCGCCGGCTGGAGCGGCCTGGCCTGGCTCGCGGCGGGCGCGGCGGCGGGGCTGCGCCGGGTCGAGGGTGGCTTCGCGGCCCTGGCACGCAGCGCCGCCTCGAGCGCCCAGCGGGCCCAGGGCTGCATCTGATCGGCCGATTCGAGCGCGGCGTCGGGCGCGCTCAGGTAGCTCGACTCGATCCGCTTGCCGCGCGCGTGGAAGGCGAACGGCCGGCAGCCAGCCGCCTCGAAGGCGGCACGGGTCGTCGCATCGGTCTTGAGGTACAGCGTCGTGCCCGCGACAAGCGCGAGGAAGATCCCGTCGACGACCACGCCGTGGCCGCCGAACATGCGCGTCACGCGCACGGTGCCGATGCCGGCGAGCAGCTCCTGGCAGTGCTCGATGAATGGATCGGCGGCAGCGGGCATCTCGCGTCGTTGCATCGCAGGGGGCGCGCCGGGTGCAGCGCGCGACGAGTCTTGCACAATCGACGCGTCGTCTTCAACCGCAGCTGCGCCATGTCGTCTCCCCCTTCCGATGCCGATGGCAAGGCCGATGCCGATGCGGCGGCGCTGCGCCGCAAGCTGATCGCCCAGCGCCAGGCGCTGACCGACCGGCACGAGCGATCGGTGGCGCTGCAGGAGGTGCTGCGGGTCTGGCTGGTCGGGCGGCGCGAGGCGACCATCGGCGCCTACTGGCCGATCAAGGCCGAGTTCGATCCGTTGCCGGCGTTGTTTCGCTGGAGCGAGGGCGGGCCCGAGGGATCGCCGCGGCGCATCGGCTTGCCGGTGGCCGACCGCGCGACCGGGCAACTGCGCTTTCATGTCTGGTTCCCCGGTTGCCCGATGGAACTCGACGCCTACGACATCCCCAAGCCCAAGGACACCGACGAGTTCGCGCCCGCGATCCTGGTCGTGCCCTGCCTCGGCTTCGGCCCGGGTGGCGTGCGGCTCGGCTACGGCGGCGGCTTCTTCGACCGCACGCTGGCGGCGCTTGTGCCGCGTCCGGTGACGGTGGGCGTCAGCTACGCCCACGGTTTTCTGCCATTCCTGCGGCCCGCGCCCGGCGACCTGCCGCTCGACGCGATGCTGACCGAGGATGGCGTGATGTGGGAGCGGCCCTAACCGCCGCTGGCCGCTGACCGGACCGGCGTCAGATCAGGCCGAGCCGGCGCCCGATCTCGATCGGCGCCGCGGCCTGGTTCATGGTGTAGAGGTGCAGCCCCGGCGCGCCGCCGGCGAGCAGCTTCTCGCACAGCGCGGTCATCACATCGAGGCCGAACGCCTTGATCGACTCCACGTCGTCGCCGTAGCCCTGCAGGCGCAGCCGCATCCAGCGCGGGATCTCGGCCCCGCAGGCGTCGGCGAAGCGGATCAGGCCGCTCGAATTGCCGATCGGCATGATGCCCGGCACGACCGGGATGTCGGCGCCCAGCGCCCGGGCGTCGTCGACGAATCGGAAATACGCGTCGGGGTTGAAGAACATCTGCGTATAGGCGGTGTCGGCGCCGGCCGCGACCTTGGTCGCATACGCCTGCAGGTCGGCCTGCGGCGAACGCGCCTGCGGATGCACCTCGGGGTAGGCGGCGACGCCGATATGGAACTCGCGCGCGCTCTCGGCGCGGATGAAGGCGACCAGGTCGCTCGCGTAGCGGAACTCGCCCAGGCTGGACGCGCCGCCCCAGCCGCTCGGCAGGTCGCCGCGCAACGCCACGACGCGCCTGATGCCTTGCGCGCGAAAGCTTGCGAGCTTCTCGCGCACCGACTCGCGGCTCGCGCCGATGCACGAGAAGTGCGGGGCCGCGTCGGTGCCTTCGGCCAGGATGGCGCACACCGTCTGCAGCGTGCCATCCTGGGTCGAGCCGCCGGCGCCGTAGGTGACCGAGCAGAACTCGGGCTCGAGCGCGCGCAGTTGCTGGCGCACGACCGCCAGCTTGGCGACGCCTTCGGGCGTCTTCGGCGGAAAGAATTCAAGGCTGAGCGCGGGGCGCTGGCGGGGCTCGGTCATGCTGAAGGGGATCCTGGTTCGACGGGCTGGGCCCAGGCGAAGAATTCGCGGTTGCCGTCACCGCCCGGCGTGGCGCTCGCGAAATAGTCGCGCACCGCCAGGCCGTGCGCGGCGCAGGCCTCGCGCAATCGCGCCTCGACCCGCGCGTGCGACGCCGGGTCCTTGACGAGGCCGCCCTTGCCGATATCGGCCGGCTGCAGTTCGAACTGCGGCTTGACCAGCAGCAGCGCGTCGCGGCCGAGGTGGCGCGCGATCGTCGGCAGCACCAGCGTGAGCGAGATGAAGGCGAGGTCGGCGACCACCAGGTCGAAGCGCCGGCCGGGGTGGTCGGCCTCGAACGCCGAACCCGCCAGGTCGCGTGCATTCAGGCCTTCGTAGGCCACGACCCGCGGATCGGCGGCGAGCGCTGGGCTCAGTTGCCCGCGCCCGACATCGATGCCGACCACGCCGCGCGCGCCGTGCTGCAGCAGCGCGTCGGTGAAGCCGCCGGTGCTCTGGCCGAGGTCGAGCGCGTCCGCGCCGGTCACGTCGATGCCGGTGTGGGCCAGTGCCGCCGCGAGCTTGAGCCCGCCGCGCGATGCGTAGCGCAGCTCCGCGTCGTCGGTGATCTCGATCTCGCAGTCGTCGGGCAGTTCCTCGCCGGCCTTGCGCGGCACCGCCCAACCCGCCGGGCCGCGCCAGCGCACCGCCCGGGTGGCGATGAGGCGCTGCGCCGCGGCGCGGGTCGGCGCCAGCCCGCGGGCGACGAGCAACTGGTCGGCGCGGGACACGGCCGGGCCGCTCAGTAGCGGTAGGTGTCGGGCTTGTACGGCCCGGCCTTGTCGACGCCGATGTAGGCCGCCTGCTCCTCGGTCAGCTCGGTCAGCATCGCGCCGACTTTCTGGAGGTGCAGGCGCGCGACCTTCTCGTCCAGGTGCTTGGGCAGCACGTAGACCTGGCCGACCTGGTAGGCGTCCTTCTTGGTGTACAGCTCGATCTGGGCGATGGTCTGGTTGGCGAAGCTCGACGACATCACGAAGCTCGGGTGGCCGGTCGCGCAGCCGAGGTTCACCAGCCGGCCCTTGGCGAGCAGCGTGATCTTCTTGCCGTCCGGGAAGGTGATGTGGACGACCTGCGGCTTGATCTCGTCCCACTCGTACTGCTCGAGTGCGGCGACATCGATCTCGTTGTCGAAGTGGCCGATATTGCAGACGATGGCCTCGTCCTTCATCGCCGCCATGTGCTCGTGGCGCAGCACGCCCTTGTTGCCGGTCGCGGTGACGAAGATGTCGGCCTTGTCGGCGGCATATTCCATCGTCACGACCTTGTAGCCTTCCATCGCCGCCTGCAGCGCATTGATCGGGTCGATCTCGGTCACCCAGACCTGCGCCGACAGCGCGCGCAACGCCTGCGCCGAGCCCTTGCCCACATCGCCGTAGCCGGCCACGAGGGCCACCTTGCCGGCGATCATCACGTCGGTCGCGCGCTTGATCGAATCGACCAGCGACTCGCGGCAGCCGTACAGGTTGTCGAACTTGCTCTTGGTGACCGAGTCGTTGACGTTGATGGCGCGGAACATCAGCGTGCCGGCGGCGCTCATCTCCTTCAGGCGGTGCACGCCGGTCGTCGTCTCCTCGGTCACGCCGATGATCTGCGCGCCCTTGCGGCTGTACCAGGTGGCGTCGACCGCCAGCTTGGCGCGGATGCTGGCGTAGAGGCAGGTCTCTTCCTCGCTGGTCGGCTTGTCGAGCAGCGACGCATCGGTCTCGGCGCGCTTGCCCA
>JBDSZM010000368.1:0-3465 GCA_039925165.1 Burkholderiaceae bacterium | reverse complement strand
TCGATCACCTCGCCTTCGCCGAGCCGCATGATCGAGCCCTTGCCGAACTGCTTCTCGATCTGCGCCAGCGCCGCCTGCAGCGCCTTGGCTTTTTCGGTATTCAGGGCTTTGACGGGTGCGTCCATGGGGTGGCTCCTTCGATGAGGTCCGCATTATCGCAACAACTGGATATTTGTACAGTTAAATTACGAGCCGGTCCGAAGTCTTTAGGAGATCGGCGCGCCGAGCCGGGGCGGCGCTGTCCGGCCGCTCAGCTCTGGACCAGCCGGCGGCTCTTGGCGATCGACATCAGGATGCCGAGCCCCAGCCCGAGGGTCACCATCGCGGTCCCGCCATAGCTGATGAACGGCAGCGGCACGCCGACCACCGGCAGGATGCCGCTGACCATGCCCATGTTGACGAAAGCGTAGGTGAAGAAGCTCAGCGTGACGGCGCCGGCCAGCAGCCGGGTGAACACCGTCGGAGCCTCGGCGGCGATCATCAGGCCGCGAAAGACCAGGAACGTGAAGCCGAGGATGAGACCGGCGCATCCGATGAGTCCGAACTCTTCGGAGAACGCTGCGAAGATGAAATCGGTGGTGCGCTCGGGAATGAACTCGAGGTGGGTCTGCGTGCCTTTCATGAACCCCTTGCCGTCGACGCCGCCGGAGCCGATGGCGATCATCCCCTGAATAATGTGGAAGCCCTTGCCGAGCGGATCGGTGGTCGGGTCGAGCAGGGTGCAGACGCGGTTCTTCTGATAGTCGCGCAGCAAGGGCCACTTCAGGTCGGGCTGGCAGATGGCATCTTCGGACAGCACCAGCGCCGTGATCGCGAGCGCCGCCACCACCAGCACCGGCACGATCAGCTTCCACGACAGCCCGGCAAAGAACAGGACGTAGAGGCCGGCGGACAGCACCAGGATCGCGGTGCCCAAATCCGGCTGCTTGACGATCAGCCCGACCGGCAGCATCAGCAGCAGCAGCGCGATCACGAAGTCGAGCGTGCGCAGGTGCCCCTCGCGCCGCTGGAACCACCACGCGAGCATCAACGGCATCGCGATCTTGAGGATCTCGCTCGGCTGGATCACGATGCCGACGTTGAGCCAGCGGGTCGCACCCTTTTTCGTCACGCCCATCACCGCCACCGCCACCAGCAGCGCGACGCCGAACGTGTAGAGCGGGACCGCCAGCTTCATCAGGGTCTGGGGCGAGACCTGGGCGACCAGGAACAGCACGCCGAGCGCGAGCAGCATGTTGCGGCCATGGTCGACGAAGCGGGTGCCGGCGTCGAAGCCGGCCGAATACATCGTCACCAGACCGGCACCGCCGAGCAACAGCATCGCCATCAGCAGCGGTCCGTCGAAGCCGCGAAAGATCGGGCCGATTCGCTGCCAGGCCGAGGGCCGCTCGAAGACCGCGCTCACCGGCGCTCCCCGAGGGCGACACGTGCCGCCGGCGCTGGCGCGACCTCCGCCGCCGAGGCGCCCGAGGTCGGCACCGGCGCCGCACCCAGTGGCGACAGCAGCGCGGCGGCGGCACCGTCGATGCTCGAGCCAGGCAGCGGCACGTCGCTGATCAGGCGGCTCGCGCCGATCGGTGCGGTCGACCGCCCGAGCCGGGTCGCGGCGATATCGGCTTCGCTCGGATAGCGCCCGCTCAGCACGAAGTCGAATACGCGCCGTGCGATCGGCGCCGCCGCCCCCGCGCCGAAACCGGCGTTTTCGACCACCAGCGCGAGCGCGATGTGCGGCTCGTCGAGCGGCGCGAAGGCGGTGTACAGCGCGTGGTCGCGATGCCGCTCGTCGATCTGGCTGGCGTTGTACTTCTCGTTCTTGCCGATCGCGATCACCTGTGAGGTGCCGGTCTTGCCGCCGGTTTGGTAGGGCGCGTTGCCGAACGAGGTGCGCGAGGTGCCCTCTTGGGTCACGCCGTACATGGCCCGCCGGATCACCGCCACGTCGGCCGGCTTCCAAGGCAACGGTGAAAGTTCCTCACCGACCTGGCGCCGCTGGGTGCGGGTCTCGAAGTTTTCGACCAGCTTGACCAGGTGCGGCTTGTAGCGCTTGCCGCCCGATGCCACCGTGGCCGTCGCCTGCGCGAGCTGCAGCATGGTGAAGGCGTTGTAGCCCTGCCCGATGCCGAGCGAGATGGTCTCGCCGGCGTACCAGCGCTGCGCTTCCTTCTTGCGATAGGCGTTGCGCTTCCACTCGGTGGACGGCAGCGTGCCGCGCACCTCGCCCTGCATGTCGATGCCGGTCAGCTGGCCGAAGCCGAGCGGTTTCATGAAATCGTGCATCGCATCGACGCCGAGGTCGTTGGCGAGCATGTAGTAGTAGGTGTCGCACGAATGGACGATCGACTTGACCATGTCGACGCTGCCGTGCCCGCCTTCCTTGTCGTCGCGGAAGCGATGGTTGCCGAAGTTGAAATAGCCGGGGTCCGAGATCGCCTGCTGCGGCGTGCGCTTGCCCAGCGTGAGCGCGGCCAGCGCCATGAACGGCTTGTAGGTCGAACCCGGCGGGTAGGTGCCGCGCAGCGCCCGGTTGAGCAGCGGCTTGTCGGGCGACTCGTTGAGCGCCTTCCAGTTCTCGCTGTCGATCCCGTCGACGAACAGGTTGGGATCGAAGTTCGGCTTGCTGACGAAGGCCAGCACTTCGCCGTTGCGCGGGTCGATCGCCACCAGCGCACCGCGCCGGTCGCCGAACAGTTCCTCGACCAGCGCCTGCAGGCGGATGTCGATCGACATCACCAGCGCATTGCCCGGCAGTGCCGGCTTGCTGGCCAGGCGCCGCACCGGGTGGCCGCTCGCGCTGGTTTCCATCTCCTCGAAGCCGGTCGTGCCGTGCAGCTCGCTCTCGTAGCTCTGCTCGACACCGAGCTTGCCGATGTACTGGGTACCGCGGTAGTTGGGCCCGATCTCGGAGTCGTCGATCTTTTCCTTCTCGGCCTCGTTGATGCGGCCGATGTAGCCGATCAGGTGACTGCCCACCTGCCCGAGCGGGTAGTTGCGAAACAGCCGCGCCTTGATCTCGACGCCGGCGAAACGAAAGCGTTGAGCGGTGAAGCGGGCCACTTCGTCGTCGCTCAGCTTGGTGCGGATCGGCAGTGACTCGAAGCTCTTGTTCTCGTCCATCAGCCGCTTGAAGCGGCGTCGGTCGCGTGGCTGGATCTCGACAAACTCCGACAGCCGGTCGATCGTGGCCTCGAGGTTGTCGACCCGCGACGGCGTGATCTCAAGGGTAAAGGCCGAATAGTTGTTGGCCAGCACGATGCCGTTGCGGTCGAGGATGAGGCCGCGGTTCGGCACCACCGGCACCACGGTGATGCGGTTGTTTTCGGCCTGGGTACGCAGCTCGGCGTGGCGGTAAACCTGCAGGTAGACCAGGCGCGCACCGAGCAGGCTGAACAGCACCAGCACGAACGCTGCGGCGGCGAGCAATCGACCCCGAAAGCGCGACAGCTCTCGTTCGATGTTCTTCAGTTC
>JBDSZM010000367.1:0-7404 GCA_039925165.1 Burkholderiaceae bacterium | reverse complement strand
TCACGGTCTACCTGCCGCTCGTCGTCTTCCTCATCGTGCTGCTGTTCCCGTTCTACTGGATGGCGATCACCTCGGTGAAGCCCGACGCCGAACTGCTGTCGCGCACCGGCAATCCGTTCTGGGTCATCGGACCCACGCTCGACCACTTCCACAAGCTGCTGTTCGAGACCGCCTTCCCCGAGTGGATGTGGAACACGGTGCTGGTCTCGGTGGTCGCGACCGCGTTCTCGCTGTTCGCCTCGGTGCTCGCGGCGTATGCGATCGAGCGCCTGCGATTCCGCAGCTCCAAGCACGTCGGCCTGGGCATCTTCCTCGCCTACCTGGTGCCGCCGAGCATCCTGTTCATCCCGCTCGCCAACGTCGTCTACAAGCTCGGGCTGTTCGATACGCGGATGGCGCTGATCCTTACCTACCCGACCTTCCTGATCCCGTTCTGCACCTGGCTGCTGATGGGCTACTTTCGCTCGATCCCGTTCGAGCTCGAGGAATGCGCGCTGATCGACGGCGCGACGCGCTGGCAGATCCTCGTCAAGATCGTCCTGCCGCTGGCCGTGCCGGGCCTCATCTCGGCCGGCATCTTCGCCTTCACGCTGAGCTGGAACGAGTTCATCTACGCGCTCACCTTCGTCTCGTCGTCGGAGATCAAGACGCTGCCGGTGGGCGTCGTGACCGAGCTGGTGCAGGGCGACGTCTACCAGTGGGGACCGCTGATGGCGGGTGCCCTGCTCGGCTCGCTGCCGGTCGCCTTCGTGTACTCGTTCTTCGTCGAGTACTACGTCTCGGGCATGACCGGGTCGGTCAAGGAATAGCCGATTCAGTCTCAAGCTGACAGGAGCCATGCCTTCAACGTCGCTTCGAGTCGTGTCAGGCCTGCGCCGCCGACGCTGAAATGGCTGATGGCGCCCACCCCATGGGCATCGATGAACGATTGCTCTTCCAGTGCGGCGACCGAAGGTGCTCCCGGTAGCAGCAAGAGGCAGGGCGAGGGCGGGCCGCCCGCAATTCGCAGGGCGTCGTGGTAGAGATGGGCCGACTCCATCGCCGCGAGCACGTTGTTCTTGCCGCTGCGCCACTTGGCATCGAGGACCATGGCGCGATGCTGGCCGGCCCGGCGTGCCACCAACACGATGTCGGGCCTTCGCTCGCGCGAGATGCTCCAACCCGACCGGCCCGCCCAGGGCGACGATGATGGGAATACGCCCTGGAACAGGATCTCGAGTTCGCCCCCTTGCGGCAGGACGACGGTGTACGCCAACTCGGCGGTGACTGCGCGCGGTGTGCCGGCTACCGGCGCCACGCCCACGGCCTTGCCGATCGCCTCCAAAACCGCCAGGTAGCACCAGGTCTCGTAGATGCCCCAGGAGTGGTTGACGTGCAGTTCATCGGCATCGTCCTGGCCGTCGACATGGCAGGTCAACGCTCGGCAGCCCAGGCGATACGCGCGACCGTATTTCGGCTGTGCAGCCACCTGGGTCAAGCCGGCGGCCGTGGTGCTGGGGTTGGACACGTCGATGAACGGGGCCGCCATGAGCAGCTTGTCGACCCGCGACCCCAGTGTCTGAAGCTCGATCATCCGTCGGCCTACGCGCTGCGCCTGTTCCTCCTGCGGGCCGCCGAGCCCAAGTGCCTGAACCTTGTGGCCCAAGCGGATCAAGGTCGCCCGAAACCGCTGGAGCAGGCCGAGCAGCGCCCGATTGGCCGGCGTGTCGAAGGTCGGCACCGAGGTCAGGCTGTGAATCCTGATTGTCTCGAAGGCGGTGGTCGGATCGGCGCTCGCGCCAGCCAGCGCGGCAACCCGGCGGTCGCGCAGCGCCCCGGGGTGCAGCCGGCGTATGCGCGACAGCGGCAGCATTTGAAGGTCCGCGCACACCGAACGATGAGGTGCGCGGGCTACGTTCACCAGCGCGTCGAGGAAGCCCGGACCGTGCTGACGCATCCGGGCCAGCAAGACCGCGTCGGCGTAGCGACCCGGTTGTCCCGCACGACCGAATGCCATCGTTGCCTCCGACGTTCCGCCGAGCAGGGCTTGATCGAAGTGGCGTATTGCCGCGACCATATCGGCAAAGCAATCGGCGCCCGACTTGGAGGGCGACGGGCCGATGTCGAGGGCGTACCGGGTTCGCACACCTCCGGTTGCCACCACGTGGAGCGTCACGCGGCCAGCATAGAAGCCGGGCCGCCAGCGGCACAGTCCGTCGGTCGATGCGGTCAGCTCGATGTCGTCGATACACAGCGTCGCACCCGGCCGGCCGGTGTCGATCAGGTAGTCGGTGTCTTCGGTCAGTCCGCAAAGGCAGGCGTCGGGCGGGGCTGACAACCACCCGCCGGGGCCGTCACTGCGGGCCTCGCGCAGCCTGATCATTGTCGGCCGGTGTCAGCGCCAAAAACGGGCCGACCCGGTGGCGAGGAGGTCGTCCTGCATCGCCTGCACTTTGGCGAGGCAGCGCTGCAGGCCGTGACGCTTCAGGATGTCGCAAGTCTCCTGCAATGCAGTCTGAAAGCGCTGCGACGCATCGCCGCGCAGCTTGGGCAGCACCTTGGCGTAGACGACGTGGTCGAGCGCGTCGGCGTCGATCGTTCCGGTGTCTGTCTGAAACACCAAAAAGCGCAGCACGTCGTCGATCGTGCGCCACCCAAAGTGCAGGCGCACCGGTGCCAGCGCGGTGCCGAGTTCGTGCAGCACTTGGCGGGTCCGGTCCTTGAGCTCGCCGGGAAGCGCCGCGCCGGACCAGCCCGGAAAGTCCGCCACTTCGATGTCCCAGAATTCGAGCGTGTAAGCGCGGTCGAGCACCTTGTCGGACAGGCCGTGGGTGGTCTCGTCCATGTTCACGGTACCGATGAGGGCGAGGTTGGCCGGATAACGCACCCGCATCGGCACCGAAGTTGATTCCTCGCCGAGCGAATGCAGGTCGATCCAGCCGTGGGTTTCCATGGCTGAAAGAATCGGTGCCAGGTACTGCTCGGGGTGCGACAAGTTCATCTCGTCGAGGATCACGACATAGGGCTGCTGCGGGTCGGCCGCGGCGCGCAACAGCAGGTCGAGGAAGGGCGCGCTTCGGTACGAGGCCTCCTGGATCGGGTTGACATAGCCGAGCAGCGCAGAGGGGTCGTACCAGCCGGGTTGCACGGGAATGACCCTGACGTGGAAACTGTCGCCCGCCGTGCCGTTGCACAGGGCATGTGCGTAGCGCAGGGCCAACTGCGTCTTGCCGGAGCCGGAAATGCCGGTCAATACGGCGAAGTGCCGAACGGAGTGAGACCAAAGACCGGCATGAAGTTGTGCGACGAGTCGTGGCGGAAAGACCAGCACGCCCTGCGTGGACTGCTCCAGTCGGGCGCTCAACTCGGCCATCGAAGGCAGGTCGATTGCGTTCGACGGTGACGCCGCATTGGCAACCGCTGTCGCCGTCGATGTCGATACCGCTCCCGCAGGCTCGTCTGCCTGGAAATCCACCACCTTGGACAATGGCTCCGGGACCCAGGTGATTCGTTCGGCCCACCGCCGCCCGCGTTCGGTGAGCCTGCAGTTCTTGACGCCGTCGGCTTCGATGAGATCGAGGCTCGCGAGCCAAGCCAGCAACGCCGACGGCAAGGTAACCGTGGTCCAACCCGGATTGATGTCCTGCAGCATCGCCAACAGAGCGGCCTTCCCTTCGCCACCGTTTTGCAGGCGCTTGAGCACATGGTCGACGCCGAGCACCTTGGTCAGCAGGAGGTCGGCAAACTCGTCCGGGTCCTGGGTCTGAGAAAAGTTGATGCCGCGCGCACTGAGGCGGTAGGTTTCGCCCTCGCGCTTGCACAGCCCGAACTCGCGCGCAACGATGCCGATGATCATGGCAACGGTCTGCGGTGCGTAGTCCGGGTTGGCCTGCTTCACCAGTGCAGCGAACTCGTCCCTGGTCAGGCCGTCGCGCAAGTCCTCCATAAAGCCGAGCAAGGTTTGAAAATTACCCTTGAGGGCGGTCAAGCCCCTGCGCCTGAGCGCCGCGGACAAAGGCCTCAACGCGGGTTCGTCGCCGGCGGCCTGCCGGTCGGCGTCGGCGCCGGATTCGTGGGCTGTCCGCTCGTACACCATCCAAGGCAGGCAGACGCGTCGCACTTGCGCGGAATCGTCGCCGCTCGGGACCGGGCCAAGCAATAAATCCATGCGTGTGCGAATTGCCTGATGGGCACGCACCGGATGATCGGTCGGGCTGCCGCCCATTTCCTGGTGCAGGTCCATGAGAGCCCCGCGATCGGCAATCGATGTGAAGTGTTGCGGGTACAAAGCGCACATGACCCGGCTGATCTTGAGCCGGGGAGTGCGTCCGCACAACGCTTGCATTCGTGAATGCAGGTTGTCGTACAGCTCGGTGAGCTGCACCTGGGCCGCCAACGGGTCTGACGCCACCGGTTTGGCGACTTCGCTGGCGAACCAAGTCTGAAACGCGGCGTCGGACAGAGCGGCATCGACCTTCACCGTTCCCATGCCGGTCGCGGCTACCGGGTTGTCGTCCCAGAGTCGTTTCAGGAACGCGATGTCGCGAAGCTTGTCCGGCACCCCGGCCTTCACTTCGGCGAAGAATGCCGCAAGCCGCTCGTACCAGTCCTGCGCGCCTTTGGAAGCTGCGCTGCTCGCCGACACCGCGTCGATTTCGGTCTTCAGCGCAGAGTCGTCTTGCAGCTTCGGCGTCATCGCGTCTCCAGGGGGTGCAGCCGCGTGTTTGTCGGCGGCACTGCGTTCATCTCGGTCAACTGACGTCGCGCACGAACAGCGTCACCAGCGGATCCGGGCCGACCTGGCGGCTCCAGTGGCCGTGCACGGCGGCATCGAATACCGCGCCGGCGGGCAGGGTGTCGGCGGAATAGAAATGTTCGCCCGGCGAGTACACCCGCGTGCTGCCGTCCTGCAGGCCGATCTCCATCTGCCCGCCCAGGATGAAGACCCATTGCGGTGTGACGGTGCAATGGAAGTCGCTGCGAAAGCCGACCGGGCTCTCGCGCAACTGGTAGCCGCCGCTCGGCCGCAAAGACGACAACCGCGCCTGTGGCGTGCCCTGGTCGAGCGCGAGGGTCGCATCGTGGAAGCGGGCCCGGCCGTCGGGGTCGGTGGCGAGCACGGTCTGGCGGAAGTGGGTCATGGTGCCGGGCGGGGAACGGGAGTGGGGTGCGTCGATGCGGGGATGCCGCGGCGCGCCTGCGCGAGCAGGGCTTCGAGCGGCTGCGCCAGGTCGAGCGAGGTCGCCGATTCGTCGGCGCCGGGCGGCTCGAGTGCATCGAGCTGGCTCTGCAGCAGCGACGCCGGCATGTAGTGGCCGGTGCGCGCAGCCATCCGCTGCTCGAGCACCTCGCGCGCGCCGTGCAGGTGGACGAAGTGCAGGTCGGGCGCGGCGGCACGCAGGCGGTCGCGGTATCGCCGCTTGAGCGCCGAGCACGCCACCACGACGCCATCGGCGGACGCCAACACCGCCGCCACCGCATCGAGCCAGCCGGCGCGGTCGGCATCGGTGAGGGCGATGCCGCGCGCCATGCGCTCGATGTTGCGCGGCGGGTGCAGGGTGTCGCCCTCGACGAAGGGCAGGCCGAGGGCCCGGGCCAGGCGCTCGCCGAGCGCACTCTTGCCGCAGCCGCTCACGCCCATCACGACCACCCGGGGCGCGCTCATTGCGCTGCGTTGCCGCTCACTCGCATTCAGGCACCGCCGATGGCAACGGCCGGCCGTCGAAATGCGCCTGCAGGTTGGCGTAGGCGCGGTCCGCCATGGCCTGGCGGGTCTGGCTGGTGGCGCTGCCGATGTGCGGCGCGAGCACCACGTGCGGCAGGTTGCGCAGGCGCTCGGGCACGTTCGGCTCGGCCTCGAACACGTCGAGCCCGGCACCGCCGATGACGCCCTGCTCGAGCGCCTCGATCAGCGCGCTCTCGTCGACCACCGAACCGCGCGCCACGTTGACGAGGATGCCTTGCGGACCCAGCGCCGCCAGCACCTCGGCGTTGATCAGGTGCCGAGTCGAGGCGCCCCCGGGTGTGATGACGACCAGGAAGTCGCTCTCGCGCGCCAGCGCGAGAGCAGTCGGCAGATGGCGGTAGGGCACGCCGGGACGCGCGCTGCGCGAGGTGTAGGCCACGCTCATGCCGAAGGCGAGCGCGCGGTGCGCGATGGCCTGGCCGATGCGTCCCATGCCCACGAGCCCGAGCCGCGCGCCGGACATCTTGCGGGCCAGCGGCATCGGGCCTTTTGTCCACAGTCCGGCGCGGACATAGCGATCGGCCGCCGGCAATTGGCGCGCCGCGCTCAGCATCAGGCCGATCGCGAGGTCGGCGACGTCGTCGTTGAGGACGTCGGGCGTGTGCGTCACGACCACGCCGCGTGCCTTGGCGGCAGTGACATCGACGCCGTCGTAGCCGACACCCATCACGCTGATGATCTCGAGCGCCGGCAGCCGGGCCATGAGTGCCTCGCCGACCTTTGATTCGCCGCTCGCCGCAATGGCGCGGACCTTGGGCGCGACCTTTTCGAAGGCGGCCGGGTCGGTGTCGTGCAGGCGATCGTGATAGGTGAAAGCGGACTGAAGTTGCGGCACCAGCAAGGGCGACAACTTCGCGACGGCCAACACGTCGGGGGTTACGGCAGCAACGGACAAGGGCTTCTCCTCGGGTTCGACCGCAGGCGCGGTCTGGCAGCCGACCATACTATGTCGGCCCACGACGACCGAGCATCGGGAAAGCCTGCACGCATGAGCACCAAGCCGAAGAAACGCCCCGAAGAATTGCGCAGCCAGCAGTGGTTCGGCCGCCAGGACCGCGACGGCTTTGCGTACCGAAGCTGGGTCAAGGGCAAGGGCGTGCCGCACGACCAGTTCGACGGCCGGCCGGTGATCGGCATCTGCAACACCTACAGCGAACTGACGCCGTGCAACTCGCACTTCCGCACGCTCGCCGAGCAGGTCAAGATCGGTGTCTACGAAGCCGGCGGTTTTCCGCTCGAGTTCCCGGTCATGTCGCTCGGCGAGACCTTGCTGCGCCCGACCGCGATGCTCTATCGCAATCTTGCTTCGATGGATGTGGAAGAAAGCATCCGCGGCAATCCGATCGACGGCGTGGTGCTGCTGATGGGCTGCGACAAGACCACACCGGCGCTGGTGATGGGCGCGGCCAGCGTCGACCTTCCTACGATCGGCGTCTCGGGCGGGCCGATGCTCAACGGCAAGTGGCGCGGCCAGGAGCTCGGCTCGGGCACCGGCGTGTGGAGCATGAGCGAGCAGGTCCGTGCCGGCACCCTGCGGCTGCAGGACTTCCTTGAGGCCGAGAGCTGCATGCACCGCAGCCACGGCCACTGCATGACGATGGGCACCGCCAGCACCATGGCCAGCATGGTCGAGGCGATCGGCCTCGGCCTGCCAGGCAATGCGGCCTATCCGGCGGTCG
>JBDSZM010000366.1:0-13755 GCA_039925165.1 Burkholderiaceae bacterium | reverse complement strand
TGGATATCCGGCGCATCGGCAGCATCAAGAAGGGCGAGGAAGTGATCGGCAACGAGACCAAGGTCAAGGTCGTGAAGAACAAGGTCTCGCCGCCCTTCAAGACCGCCGAGTTCGACATCCTCTACGGCCAGGGCATCAGCCGCGAGGGCGAGGTGATCGACATGGGCGTCGAGAACCGCATCCTCGAGAAGAGCGGATCCTGGTACGCCTACAACGGCGAGAAGATCGGCCAGGGCAAGGACAACGCGCGCGAGTTCCTGAAAGAAAACCCGGCGCTCGCGTTCGAGATCGAGAACAAGGTCCGCGAGGCGGTCGGCATCCGGGTCCTGCCACCGCAGTTGTCCGCCGACGCCAAGGCGGCCAAGCCGAAGCTGGTCGCCAACAAGGAGTAACGGACTCGACGGTCGCCGTGTCGATCGGCCCGCCGACGCGTACGCTCAAGTCGCGGGCGCTGCAACTGCTGGCGCTGCGCGAGCACAGTCGCATCGAGCTGCGTCGCAAGCTCGTCGCGCACCTCGACCGCGCGGCGCGCCTGGCGAGGCCAGCCCCAGCCCCAGCGGCAGCGGCAGCGACGGCCCGCAGGGGCGAGTCACGATCGGTTGTCGATGCGGCATCCTCATCCTCATCCTCATCCGTAGCCGCATCCGCATCCGCATCCGCATCCGCTGTCTGCGCGGCCCCTGCAGATGCGAGCGCCTTCGAGGGTTCCGCCGCCACCTCCGCCACCTCCGTCGCCGACCCTCCGGACCTTTCCGACGCGCTCGTCGCGCCCGAAGCCACGGACAGTGGCGCTGCGATCGACGACCTGCTCGATTGGCTGGAAGCGCGGCGCTTCCTGTCCGCCGAGCGCTTCGTCGAGTCTCGGGTGCACGCGCGACTGGCGCGGTTCGGCAATTTGCGCATCCGCCAAGAACTGGCGCGACACGGGCTATCGATCGGCGCCGAGCGCGAGCAGCAGTTGCGCGACAGCGAGCTCGATCGGGCGCGCGGCGTGTGGGAGCGCAAGTTCGGCGCTGACCCGGTGGACCCGGCCGGGCATGCGCGCCAGGCCCGCTTCCTGGCAGCTCGCGGATTTAGTGGCGAGGTGATCGCACGCCTCATGCGCGAAACACGCCGGCGGCCCGGCACCGGCGTGGTGCCCGAGGATGATTGACGCCCGGTAAGGCTGGGCGATCGCTAGGGCTCGGCGCCGCCTCGGCGCGAGGGCCGGGCACCCCAAATCAGCGTGCTACATTCGCCCGCTCCGGTCCGGATCGGCTGCTGGATCCGGCTTGCTCGGAGCGCAGTCACGGCATCGGGTCCGTCTTTCCTCGCCATGTTCGCCACAGCCGCATCACCGATGGCCCTGCCCCTCGCCGCGCCCGAGCGCCAGCTCAGACACCGCCGTCGGATCGACATCCAGATCTACGCGCGAGGCCCAGGGCTGTGGGAGGTCGATGCCCGGCTCGACGATGTCAAGACGCGTGACTTCGAGATGCGAGGCGGCGTGCGTCGAGCCGGTGAGCCGATCCACGACATGCGCTTGCGGCTCGTGGTCGACGAGCGCTTCAACATCCTCGAGGCCGGTGCCGAGACCGTGGCGATGCCCTATCCCGGCGCCTGCGACACCCACGGCGATGCCTATGCGCGGCTGGTCGGGCTCAACCTGCTCGACGGCTTTCGGCGCAAGGTCGCCGAGCGCCTCGGCGGCGTGCTCGGCTGCACCCATCTGTCCGAGCTGACCTGGGTCCTGCCGACAGCGGTGGTCCAGGCGTTTGCCGGCGAGGGACTGCTCGAGCGCAGCGGCGCCGACGGCGAGCCTGCACGACCGTTCCAGATCGACCGCTGCCATGCGTTGCGTGCCGACGGGCCGGTCGTCCAGGCCCAGTATCCGCGCTGGTACCGGGCCCGTGTTTCTTCCGATGCAATCGAGACGCCATGAAAATCCACGAATATCAAGGCAAGGAAATCCTGCGCCAGTACGAGATCCCGGTGCCGCGCGGCTATGCCGCCTTCAGCGTCCTCGAGGCGGGCGAGGCAGCGCAACGGCTCGGCGGTCCGGTATGGGTCGTGAAGGCGCAGATCCATGCCGGTGGACGCGGCAAGGGCGGCGGCGTGAAGCTCGCGCGCTCGCTCGACGAGGTCAGGAAGCTCGCCGGCGAGATTCTCGGCATGCAGCTCAAGACCCACCAGACCGGGCCGGACGGCCAGAAGGTGCGCCGCCTGCTGATCGAGGAGGGTGCGGACATCAAGAAGGAGTATTACGTCGCCGCCGTCACCGACCGCGCCTCTCAGAAGGTTGCGATGATGGCCAGCAGCGAGGGCGGAATGGACATCGAGGAGGTCGCGCATGCGACGCCCGAGAAGATCCTCAAGGTCTTCGTCGACCCGGCCACCGGCCTGACCGATGCGCAGGCGAGCGAACTTGCCATCGGCATCGGCATCCCGGCGGCGTCGCTGCCGCAGGCGGTCGACGTGCTGCGCAAGCTGTACCGCTGCTATATGGAAACCGACTGCTCGCTGGCCGAGATCAACCCGCTGATCCTCGAAGGGTCCGTGGGCGGCAAACCGGGCGGCATCAAGGCGCTCGACGCCAAGTTCAACTTCGACCCGAACGCACTCTTCCGCCACCCGGAGATCGTCGCCTACCGCGATCTCGACGAGGAAGACCCGGCCGAGATCCAGGCCAGCAAGTTCGACCTCGCCTACATCCAGCTCGACGGCAACATCGGCTGCCTGGTCAACGGCGCCGGACTCGCCATGGCGACCATGGACACCATCAAGCTGTTCGGTGGCGAACCGGCCAACTTCCTCGACGTCGGCGGTGGTGCCACAGCCGAAAAAGTGACCGAGGCCTTCAAGATCATGCTCGGCAACCCCAAGGTGAAGGCCATCCTGGTCAACATCTTCGGCGGCATCATGCGCTGCGACACCATCGCCGAAGGCGTCATCGCCGCCTGCAAGGCGGTCAACCTGGACGTGCCGCTGGTGGTGCGCATGAAGGGCACCAACGAGGACCTTGGCAAGAAGCTGCTCGCCGACTCGGGCCTGCCCATCATCAGTGCCGATTCGATGGCCGATGCCGCGAAGGCCGTGATGGCCGCGTTGAAGCAATAAGCCGGACCGGCGCGAGGACACCCCATGAGCATCCTGATCGACAAGAACACCCGGGTCATCACCCAAGGCATCACCGGCAAGACCGGCCAGTTCCATACCCGCATGTGCCGCGATTACGCCAACGGGCGCGAGTGCTTCGTCGCCGGCGTCAACCCGAAGAAGGCCGGCGAAGACTTCGAGGGCATCCCGATCTACGCCAACGTGAAGGAAGCGGCCGGCGCGACCGGCGCGACCGTGAGCGTGATCTACGTGCCGCCGGCCGGCGCCGCGGCCGCCATCTGGGAAGCCATCGAAGCCGACCTCGACCTGGCGATCTGCATCACCGAAGGCATCCCGGTGCGCGACATGCTCGAGGTGCGCAACCGCATGAAGGACAAGGTCGCCAAGGGCGGCAAGAACACGTTGTTGCTGGGGCCCAATTGCCCCGGCCTCATCACGCCGGACCAGATCAAGATCGGCATCATGCCGGGCCACATCCACAAGGCCGGCCGCGTCGGTGTCGTATCGCGGTCGGGCACCTTGACTTACGAGGCCGTTGCGCAGCTGACCGAGCTCGGCATCGGCCAGTCGAGTGCGGTGGGCATCGGCGGCGACCCGATCAACGGGCTGAAGCACATCGACATCATGAAGCTCTTCAACGACGACCCCGCGACCGATGCGGTGATCATGATCGGCGAGATCGGCGGCCCCGACGAAGCCGACGCGGCGCGCTGGTGCCAGCAACACATGAAGAAGCCGGTCGTCGGCTTCATCGCCGGCGTCACCGCGCCGGCCGGCAAGCGCATGGGCCACGCCGGTGCGCTGATCTCCGGCGGCGCCGACACCGCCGACGCCAAGCTGGCGGTGATGGAGGAATGCGGATTCACGGTGACGCGCAATCCGTCGGAGATGGGCAGGTTGCTCAAGGCGATGCTCTGAGAGGCTCGGAGTCTTTCAATCATGCCCGCTCATCACGCCACGAGACGCCTGCTCGTCGTTGCAAATGCCCGCCATGGCTCGAGCGATGGTTGCGCTTTGCGCCCAGATCAGGCGCCCTGCGGCGTCCTGCGGCGCGCGGCTGGGGCACGCCCGAGAAACCGCTGAGCCTCTAAGTCGGGCGAGGACCCGACGCCTCGAAAACCACCCAGACCCGGAGACAAGAACGTGACCTTTGCCAGCCCAGAGTTCTGGATCGCCCTGCTGCAGATCATCGGCGTCAACATCGTGCTGTCGGGCGACAACGCGGTGGTGATCGCGCTGGCGGCCCGCGGCCTGCCACCCGAGCAGCAAAAGCGCGCAGTGGCCTGGGGCAGCGGCGCCGCGGTGGTGATGCGGATCGCGCTCACGATCGTGGCCGTGCAGCTGCTGGCGCTGCCCTATCTCAAGCTGGTCGGCGCGGCACTGCTGTTGTGGATCGCGGTTCAGCTGCTGCTGCCGGAAGACGAGGACGAAAGCGGCGCGGCCGGCACATCGACCATGGCGGCGGCGATCCGCACCATCCTGATCGCCGACCTGGTCATGAGCCTCGACAACGTGATCGGCGTCGCGGCCGCAGCCAAGGGCGACGTCACGCTGCTGGTGATCGGGCTGGCGATCTCGATCCCGCTGGTGATCTTTGCCAGCCGTCTGCTGCTGACGCTGATGGAGCGCTTCCCGATCATCATCACGCTCGGGGCTGCACTGCTCGGTTGGGTGGCCGGCGAGATGGCCATCACCGATCCGATCACCAAGACCTGGGTCGACACGCAGGCGCCGCTGTTGCACTGGCTCGCGCCGCTGGCCGGGGCGGTGCTCGTGATCGCGATTGGCAAACTGATCGGCAGCCGGCGCTCGTCGACGCACGCGGATCAGCCGGCCATCGCGGCAGTGACAGGCGCCGGCGTGGCGATCAAGTTCCAGCGCATCCTGGTCGCGGTCGACGGCTCGGCGGGTTCGGAACGCGCGGTGCGCCGCCTGATCGATCTGCGCCAGTCGCTGCGCGACGCCGCCGGCGAAGTGCATGTGCTCAATGTGCAGCGCCCCCTGTCCGGCGACGTTTCGCGCTTCGTTGCCGGCGAGGCGCTGGACGACTACCACCGCGAGCGCAGCGAGCAGGCGATGGCGCCGGCGCGCGCCATGCTGAGCGCGGCCGGCCTGGCGTTCAAAGAGCACGTGCACCTGGGCGACCCCGGCGAGCAGATCGCAGAGGTGGCGCATGCGCAGAACTGCGATCTGATCGTCATGGGCACGCGCGGCCTCGGTTCGCACGCGGCGGCCATCATCGGCTCGGTGGCGCAAGGCACGCTCGAGCACTCGAACGTGCCGGTGCTGCTGGTGAAGTGATTGCACGCCGCGCCTCGCGGGCCGACGGGCTGATCGCCGGCGCGGCGCGGTGGGGTCGGCCTTGACTACCGGCGCGGCCGGGCCTGCCAGCACGTGGGCGCTGCTGCTCGGGCTGGTGGCGGTGCTGGCCTACCTCGGTTGGGGGTTGCCGCGCCTGCGCCCGCGCGTGGCGCTCGGGCTGTCGATGGGGTTGATCGCGATCGGCGGCCTGGCCTGGGCGCTGGGCGCGCGCTGGCTCGATGTGCCGCTCGCGGGACTGGCGTTCGGGCAGGTCGGCTGGTGGCTCAATGCGCGTCGTGCAAATGAGGGCGGGTCGATGATGCCGCGCGCGCTTGGCGTCCTTTCGCCGGTGGTGCCGGTCGCGATGCCGGCTTCGCCGCGCGCGCCGTCGTCCGACGCCCTGTCGACCAACGCCACGACGATTCCCCCGACGGAACGGACCGCGCTCGGTCGCTATCGCATCGAGCGCCAGATCGGCCGCGGCGCGATGGGGGTGGTCTACCTCGGACTCGATCCGCAGATCGGTCGCAAGGTGGCGATCAAGACGATGGCGCTGGGCCAGGAGTTCGAGGGCGAGGAACTGGCGCAGGCCCGGCTGCGCTTCTTCCGCGAGGCCGAGACCGCCGGGCGGCTGCAGCATCCCGACATCGTCGCCATCTTCGATGCCGGCGAGGACCAGGACCTGGCGTACATCGCCATGCAACACCTGACCGGCCATGACCTGCAGGTGCATACCTCGGCCGGTCGGCTGCTGCCGTTGGCGACCGTGCTCGACATCGCCGCGCGGGTCGCCGAGGCGCTGGCGTACGCGCACCGGCAGGGCGTGGTCCACCGCGACATCAAGCCGGCCAACGTGATGATCGACCCCGAGACGCATGCCGTGAAGGTGACCGACTTCGGTATCGCCCGCATTGCCGACGCGAGCCGCACTCGGACCGGAATGGTGCTGGGAACGCCGTCCTTCATGTCGCCCGAGCAGATGTCGGGGCGCCGTGTCGACGGCCGCAGCGACCTCTATTCGCTCGGCGTGATGCTTTACCAGTTGCTCACCGGCGCGCTGCCGCACCAGGCCGATTCGATGGCGCGCCTGATGTACCAGATCGCCAACGAGCCCGCGCCCGACGTGCGGGCGTTGCGTCCGGAGCTGTCCGAGGCGCTCGCCAACGTGGTGGCTCTGGCGCTCGAGAAGCGCCCGGAGATGCGCTACGCCGACGGCCACCAGATGGCGCTCGACCTGCGGGCGGTGGCGGCGCTGCTGCCGCCCGCGGTGTCGGCCGGCGTCGATCTGGCGCCGACCGCAGAGGCCGCCGCACCGGCGCCGGACGTGTCAGGCTTCACCGAGACGGTGAGGTTCGAGCGGCCCGATCCGGGGCACAATTCGCGCTTTTGAGCCGCGCGCCTGCCGTTGCGCGCCATACCGACCGCCCCCTTCGACGTCGCGCCATGAATCTCGAGTTCTTCCACGCCACCGACACCGGCCGGGCGCGCAACAACAACGAAGACTCGATCGCGATCGACGAGGTCACCGCACTCGTGGTGCTGGCCGACGGGATGGGCGGCTACAACGCGGGCGAGGTCGCGAGCGGCATGGTCGCGTCGTTCATCAAGACCGAGCTCGGACGGTGGCTGGCCGAAGCCTCCGACGCCGCCTCGGACGTCGACGTGCGGCGTGCGATGGACATCTGCGTCGACAACGCCAACCGCGCGATCTTCAATGCCGCGAATTCGAATCCGCAGTACGCCGGCATGGGCACGACGCTGGTGGTGGGCGTGTTCCGTCAAGGCCGACTGCTGCTCGGCCACGTCGGCGATTCGCGCGGCTACCGCCTGCGCGCCGGCCGCCTGACGCAGATCACGCACGATCACTCCTTGCTGCAGGAGCAGATCGACTCCGGCCTCATCACCGCCGAGCAGGCCGCGTTCTCGTCGAACAAGAACCTGGTGACGCGGGCGGTCGGGGTCGAGGACACCGTGCTGCTCGAGACCCATGCCCACGACGTGATGGCGGGCGACACTTACCTGCTGTGCTCGGACGGGCTGTCCGACATGATCGACGACGAAACCATCTGCCACGTGATGCAGGCCGCCGACTCGATCGACGAGGCTGGCAATGCGTTGATCGCCGCCGCCAACGATGCAGGTGGAAAGGATAATATCTCCGTGGTACTGGCGCGGCCGCGCAGCCTGGCGCCGGCCGCGCGCTCGTGGTGGCCGTTCCGGCGCTGATTTCCGTCGGCCGCTGCGGCCAAGACTCTGGACTCGAGGTCACAAAGCATGGGCAAATTGGTGGTGTCGCTCGACGGTGTGGTGATCAAGGAAGTGCAGATCTCCAAGGACAAGACGACCCTCGGCCGGCGTCCCTACAACGACATCGTGATCGACAACCTCGCCGTCAGTGGCGAGCACGCGGTGCTGCAGATGGTCGGCTCCGATGTGTTCATCGAGGACCTCAACAGCACCAACGGGACCTACATCAACGGCAAGGCGGTCAAGAAGCAGCTGCTCACGCACAACGACACGGTCGAGATCGGCAAGTACAAGATCAAGTTCCTGGTCGAGGAAGGGTCCGACTACGAGAAGACCATGATCCTGAAGCCAGGCAGCATGCCGCCGCCGATGTCGGCGCCGCCCGGCCAGACCGGCGCGGGCTACAGCGCCTCGGGCTTCGGCAGCCTCGGCGCCGCCACCGTGCCGGCGTCGATCCGCGTGCTCAACGGCGCTGCGGCCGGCCGCGAGGTGGTCCTGACCAAGGTCGTCACGACCGTCGGCAAGCCCGGCGTGCAGGTGGCGTCGATCACCAAGCGCCCGGGGGGCTATGTGCTGGCCCACGTCGAGGGCGCGCTGCGGCCGACCGTCAACGCCAGCCCCTTGTCGGGCGAGACCGTGCACCTGAAGAACGGCGACGTGATCGAGCTGGCGGGCACGCAGATGCAGTTCATCCATCTTTGAGGCGCCGGTGCGGTTGACGCCGGACGATCGTGACCGAATTCACGTCGACGGCCGCGGCCACTGAGGCCGTCGGACCGAACCTGCTGCGAACGCGCACTGGACCGCTTGCTTTCGGGGCCGGGCGGCTTCAGCATCGCTGCGCTGCGCGGCGCCGATCGGACGCCGCGTGCGCCGACGACCGCCGGACCGAGCACGGCGGCCTCGGCCTTTTCTTCGCCGGCGATGCGTCGCGCCCGTATTGACATGAATCTTCACGTGCTCGGTTGTTCCGGGGCGATCGCCGCGGGCTGCAGGACCACGTCCTTCCTGCTCGACGACAACGTGCTCATCGACGCCGGCACCGGCGTGGGCGACCTGGCCCTCGACGCACTGGCGCGCATTGACCACATCCTGGTGAGCCATTCGCACCTCGACCACGTTTTGTCGATCGGCCTGCTGGCCGACAGCGTGCTGCGCATCCGCAGCAGCGCGCAGCGTCCGCCGATCGTCGTGCATGCCCTCCCGGCGACCCTGGCGGCGCTGCGCGCACACATCTTCAACGGCGTGATCTGGCCTGACTTCACCCGGCTGCCGAATGCCGAGCACCCGGTGCTCGAGCTGCGGCCGTTCGCGGTCGGCGACGTGCTCGAGGTGGCCGGCAAGCGGATCGAGGTGTTGAGCGCCGAGCACACCGTGCCGGCGGTCGGTTTCGCGGTCGATGGCGGGGCGCGCGGCTGGTGGGTCTTCACCGGCGATACCGGACCGAACCCGGCACTGTGGGAACGGCTGCGCGACATGAAGGTTGCCGACCTCGTGATCGAGACCGCGTTCAGCGACGAGGAGCGGGTGGTCGCCCGCATCAGCCGCCACCTGTGCCCGGCCGCGCTCGGCCACGAACTGGCACAACTCGCGGGCAGCGTGGACGTGCACATCACCCACATCAAGCCGGGCGAGATGGAGGCGGTGATGCACGAGATCGGCGAGCTCGGCTCGCCCCACCGCATTCATGCGCTCGGCGCCGGGCAGGTGATGCGCGTGGCTTGACGCGCTGCGTCGGCCAGCGAACTATTCGGCAGCTTGTCGGTCTGTGCGGGCGGCGCTGGCGACGACCCGGTCTGCAGCGCCCGCCCTGGCGCGGATAATTATTCAAGGCACCCGCGCATGGCGACGCGCCGCGGCCTGGAGGAAGTCCATGGAAGTCAACGAGCTGGTGCAAGCGATACAGACCCTGAATGCCGAGGATGCATTTCGGCCGCGTCTGACTCTGGAGCAGTGGAGGGTCCTCGGGCCCTATCTCACGCGCCACGAGATCCGCTCCGGTGACCTGCTCATCAAGCAGGGCGACAGCGATCGCTCGCTCTACTTCCTGTGCCAGGGCACGCTGCAGGTCTTCGTCACCGGCGGGGTGCCCGGCAGCAGCAAGATCGCGATCCTGCGCGCCGGCTCCATCGTCGGCGAGCCGGGCCTGTTCATCGACGGCCCGCGCATGGCCAATGTCGAGGCCATGACCTCGTGCGTGATCTGGGCGCTGCGCGGTCCGCGGCTCGAGGAACTGGCGATGCGGGTGCCGTCGCTCGCGCTCGAGTTGCTGCGGGCCTGCGGCGCCGTGATGGCGATCCGCATGCGCGCGACCCTGCAACGCCAGACGCCTTTCATCTGACCCGTCCGCTCAGCGCTCCCTGAGCAGGCCGGCCTCGGCCAGAGTCAGGTCGGCCGGCAGTCCCGAAAGCACCAGCGTGTCGCCGACGGCGATCACGGCGCTGTCTTCCGGCTGGCTGACGCTGCCCGAGGCGCGCCGGATCGAGACCACCGAGACGTTCTTCGACCCGAGCGCCTGCGCTGCCAGCGTCGTGCCGATCGCGCCACTGCCCGCAGGCAGCGTGACGCCGAGCAGCCGGGCCTTGTGCAAGTCGTCGACGCTGTCGTCGTCGGCGCCGTGGAAGTAGCCGCGCAGCAGCCCATAGCGCGCGTCGCGCTGCGCCTGCACGACCCGGATCACGCGTCGCATCGGCACCCCGACCAGCGCCAGCGCATGGCTCGCCAGCATCAGCGAGCCTTCGATCGCCTCGGGCACCACCTCGGTCGCGCCGGCGCTGCGCAGGCGTTCGAGGTCGGTGTCGTCGATGGTGCGCACGATCACCGGCACGGTGGGGGCGTGGGTCCGCACCTGGCGCAGGATCTTCAAGGCGGAAGGCGTGTCGTGGTAGCTGACCACCACCGCACTGGCGCGTGCCAGCCCGGCCGCCATCAGGCTCTGCAGCCTGGCGGCATCGCCGAACACCACGTTCTGGCCCGCCGCAGCGGCCTGCCGCACGCGGTCCGGATCGAGGTCGAGCGCCATGTACGGGATCGACTCCGACTCGAGCAGGCGTGCCAGGTTCTGCCCGCTGCGGCCGAAGCCGGCGATGATGATGTGCGCTTCGGTGTTGATCGCGCGCTTGGCAATCGTCGTCATCGCGACCGACTGCATCAGCCAGTCGCTCGCCGACAGCCGCATCACGATCCGGTTGCTGTAGAGGATGAGGAAGGGCGTTGCCAGCATGCTGAGCACCATGCTCGCGAGCACCGGGCTGATCCAGCGCGGGTCGATCAACTGCTGGTCGGCACCGAGCGTCAGCAGCACGAAGCCGAACTCGCCGGCCTGCGCCAGGTACAGCCCGGTGCGCAGCGCCACCCCGGGCGCGGCTTTGAAGTAACGTGCCAGGGCGGCCACCAGAACGAACTTGGCGAGCACCGGCAGAAGCGTCAACGCCAGCACCAGCCACCAGTGCTCGAGCAGCGGATGCCAGTCGAGCTTCATCCCGATGGTGATGAAGAACAGGCCGAGCAGCACGTCGTGAAACGGCCGGATGTCGGTCTCGACCTGGTGCTTGTATTCGGTCTCGGCGATCAGCATGCCGGCCAGGAAGGCGCCGAGCGCGAGCGACAGCCCGGCGTGTTCGGTCATCCACGCGAGGCCGAGCGTGACGAGCAGCAGGTTGAGGACGAAGAGCTCCTCGCTGCGGCGGCGCGCCACCAGCGTCAGCCACCAGCGCATCACGCGCTGGCCGCCGACCAGCAGCACGCCGACCAGCGCCGCGGCCTTCAACATCGCCCAGCCGATCGACGCTGCCATGTCGGCAGGGCTCGAATTGAGCGCCGGGATCAGCACCAGCAGCGGCACCACCGCCAGATCCTGGAACAGCAGCACACCCATCACGCGCCGGCCGTGCTCGCCCTCGAGTTCGAGCCGGTCGGCCATCATCTTGACGACGATGGCGGTGCTCGACATCGCCATCGCGCCACCCAGCACCAGCGCGCCCTGCCACGACAGTTCCCAGGGTCGGGCGGTGCCCGCGAGCAGCCATTGCAGCAGGAAGTGGCCGGCGACCGCGCCGCCGATGGTGAGCATCACCTGCGCCATGCCGAGCCCGAACACGAGCTTGCGCATGCTTTTCAGCTTGGGCAGATTGAACTCGAGCCCGATCACGAACATCAGGAACACGACGCCGAACTCGCCCAGATAGTCGACCACCGTGGCGTCGCGCGCCAGGCCCATCGCATTCGGACCGATGAGCACGCCGACGCTCAGATAGCCGAGCATCGGCGGAAGTCGGGCGAGCCGGCACAACACCACCCCGGCGACCGCGGCGACCAGGTAAAGCAGCACCACTTCGAGCGTCGTAGCCATGGGCGCAAGGGGTTCGGCGGGCACCGCGCGAGCGAGCGGTCAGCCTTTTAGAATCGGCGCATCCTACTGGAGCCGCCCCGACGTGAGTGCCAGCCTACCGTTCGACGCGGCACGTGCCCTGCGCCTGGCCTGCGAGACCTTCGACATCGAGGCGCAGGCCCTGCTCGCGCTCAAGTCGCGCCAGGGCGACGAATTCGGCCGGGCCGCGCAGGCCATGCTCGAATGTCGCGGCCGTGTCGTCGTGATGGGGATGGGCAAGAGCGGCCACGTCGGCCGGAAGATCGCCGCCACGCTGGCCTCGACCGGCACGCCGGCGCTCTTCGTCCATCCGGCCGAGGCCAGCCACGGCGACCTCGGCATGGTGGCGCGCGGCGACGTCGTGCTGGCGATCTCCAACTCGGGCGAGAGCGACGAACTGGCGGCCATCGTGCCGGCCCTCAAGCGCCTGGGCGTGACCCTGGTGGCGATGACCGGCCGGCCCGACAGCAGCCTGGCGCGGCACGCCGACATCGCGCTGTCGAGTGCGGTCGATCAGGAAGCCTGCCCGCTCAACCTGGCGCCCACCGCCAGCACCACGGCGCAGATGGCGCTCGGCGATGCGCTCGCGGTGGTGCTGCTCGACGCCCGCGGATTCCGCGAGGCCGACTTCGCGCTGTCGCACCCCGGCGGCAGCCTCGGTCGCAAGCTGCTCACGCACGTCGACGACGTCATGCGTCAGGGCGATGCGGTGCCGCGTGTGGCGCCCGACACGGCTTTTACGACCATGGTCCGGGAGATGACCCGCAAGGGCCTGGGCGCAACCGCGATCTGCGATCCCGACGGCCGGGTGCTCGGCATCTTCACCGACGGCGACCTGCGGCGGCTGATCGAGACCGGGCGCGACCTGCGCGCCCTGATCGCCAGCGACGTGATGCATGCCCGGCCCAAGCTGGTGCGCAGCGGTGCGCTGGCGGTCGAGGCGGCGACGCTGATGGAGACCCACCGCATCAACAGCGTGCTGGTGGTCGACGCCGCCGACACGCTGGTCGGTGCGCTCAGCAGCAACGACCTGATGCGCGCCAAGGTGATCTGATGCCGGCGCCCGACCTGTCGCGCCCGGCGCTCATGTTCGATCCGGCGCTGCTGCTGCAGGCGCAGGGCCTGCGCGCGGCGATCTTCGACGTCGACGGCGTCCTGACCGACGGGCGCATCTACGTCGGACCCGACGGCGAGGACTTCAAGGCGTTCTCGACCCTCGACGGCCATGGCCTCAAGCTGTTGGCGCGGGCCGGCATCGTGCCCATCGTCATCACCGGGCGAGATTCGCCGGCGGTTCGGCGGCGCGTCGCCGACCTCGGCATCGCGCACGCCGTGTACGGTGCCGCCGACAAGCTGGCCGCCGCCGAGCCGGTGTTGGCAAGGCTCGGCGTCGGCTGGGACGAGGTGGCCGTCATGGGCGACGACTGGCCCGACCTGCCGCTGCTCACGCGCTGCGGCTTCGCGTGTGCGCCGCCGGGTGCCCACATCGAGGTCCGGACCCGTGTCCACCACGTCACCACCGCCGCCGGCGGGCACGGTGCCGCGCGCGAGTGCTGCGACCTGCTGCTGATAGCGAGCGGCCGCTACGCGCAGGTCCTGCGCGGGCACCTCACGACGCTGGATGCGAGCCCCTGACCGAGGGCGCCCGCCGGTGCTCCCGGTGCTGCCGGTGTCCGCGGGCCTGGCGCCGGCCGAACCGCGGGCGCGCGGCGCGGGACGCCCGCGCTGGCCGCGGCGGGCGC
>JBDSZM010000365.1:0-5599 GCA_039925165.1 Burkholderiaceae bacterium | reverse complement strand
CGATGCCCGAGGCGGAGTACATGAACGACAAGCAGCTGGAGTTCTTTCGCATCAAGCTGCAGACGCTCAAGGACGACCTGCTCAACAACGCCGGCGAGACCACCGAGCACCTGCGCGAGGACACCTCCATCGTCCCCGACCCGGCCGATCGGGCGACGATCGAGGACGAGCACGCGCTCGAGCTGCGCACCCGCGACCGCGAGCGCAAGCTGCTGAAGAAGATCTCGCAGTCGCTGTCGCGCATCGAATCGGGTGAATACGGCTTCTGCGACGAGACCGGCGAGCCGATCGGCCTCGGGCGTTTGATCGCCCGGCCGACCGCTACACTGTCCCTTGAAGCCCAGCAACGACGTGAGTTGAAGCAGAAGTTGTTCGGCGACTGACCGACGTCCCGATCAGGCCGGCCGCGCGCCCAACCCCACCCATGTCGGACCCCAAAGACAACACGAGCTTTTTCCGCAAGGTCGTCAAGTTCGTCGCCAATCCGACCACCGAATGGGCCGAACTGGATGCCCCGCCGCCCAAGTCGCGCGAGGACGAGCACGCCAAGTCCGAACTGAAGGCGATGATCGAGCGCAAGCGGCGCAACGATTTCGTCCGCAAGCGCGAGTTCGACATGCTGCGCAAGGTCCGCCGCGAGGGCCTGACCAGCGAGCAGCTGGCCGCGCTCGGCGGCTCGTCGAGGCTCGACGATTCAGGCATGCGCGGGGTCGACAGCGGCGCCAAGGCCGAGCACGGCGTGAAGGCCAAGATCGACGAGATCGAACAGCAGATGGTCGGCGAGTCGTACGCCGGCTCGCAGCGCCGCAGTCCCGAGTTCTACAACGCCCAGACCCAACCGGCGGCGATGGAGGTGTCGGGCCGGCGCAGCGGCCATGCCTTCCAGACCACCCACAGCGGTGGCGACACGGTGGCCGGCCGGATCGACACCGGGCACGCGCCGCTGGCGCCGGTCGGTGATCCGGCAGCCCCCTCCACCGCGATCGTTCGCGCGCCGGTGGCCGCCGCCGCCCCGCAGGCCCAGCGTGGCGACGTGGTCCACGATCCCGAACTCGACGAGGCGGTGATCGCGTTCGCGAACGCCGACTTCGAGCAGTGCGAGCAGTCGCTCACCGCGCTCACCGGTCCGGGGGGTGAGCGCTCGCAGCATGCCGAGACCTGGCTCGCGCTCTTCGACCTGTACCGAGCGATCGGCCAGCAGCACAAGTTCGAGGGCCTGGCGCTCGATTACGCGCAGCAGTTCGGCTGGTCGGCGCCGCAATGGTTCTCGATGCCGCGCCTGGTGGCCGAGGCCGCCAGCGAGGAGACCCCGAGCCGGGTCAGGATCGACGGCCTGATCGGCTGGGTCTGTCCCGAGCACGTCGATGCCGACGCGGTCGCCAAGCTCTATTCGCAGTCGCTGCAGATGCCGCTGCCGTGGGTGTTCGACTGGAATTCGCTGAAGAGCATCGACGCAGAAGCCTGCGCCCGTTTGAGCGAACTGTTCCGCAGCTGGATCCCGGAAGTGCTGGACATGCGCTGGATCGGCGGCGAGAAACTCTTCGCCGTGCTGCAGGACGCCGCGCCGACCGGCGTGCGCGACGCCGACCCCGCGTTCTGGCAGTTGCGGCTCGACGGCCTGCGGATGGCCAACCGGGTCGACCAGTTCGACGAAGCGGCGATCGACTACTGCGTCACCTACGAGGTCTCTCCGCCCTCGTGGGAGCCGTCGCGCTGCAAGGTGCGCATCAGCAGCGGCGGCGCGACCAGCCAGTCGCCGGCCAACTCCGTGGTCAGCGACGCCAGCACCAGCTTCCTCGAATCGATCCTCACCGAGGACCCGAGCCGCCAGCACGTGGCCAGCTTCGAGCTGTCGGGCCAGCTGGTGGGCGACATCGGCACGACCCTGCGCCGGCTCGACGCCGAGCTCGGCGCCGCGACCCAGATCGACATCTCGTGCGCGCGCCTGATCCGGGTCGATTTCATCGCCGCCGGTGACCTGCTCAACTGGGTGCTGGCGCGGCGCAGCGAAGACCGCGGGATCGGCTTCGTCGATGCGCACCGGCTGGTCGCGCTCTTCTTCGGTGCGATGGGCATCAACGAGCACGCGCGGGTGCGCATCCGCACACTCTGACTTTTTTTGCGCGCGTCCAGTCGTCCGGCGCGGCTTGAATCGGCGGCAGGCGTCGCCATGTGCACCCGATGGAAAATTACCACGGCACCACCATCCTGAGCGTGCGCAGAGGCAACCTGGTCGCGCTCGGCGGCGATGGGCAGGTGACGCTGGGCACCATCATCGTCAAGTCGTCGGCCCGCAAGGTCCGCAAGCTCTACCGGGACCAGGTGCTGGCGGGCTTCGCCGGCGCGACCGCCGATGCCTTCACCCTGTTCGAGCGCTTCGAGGCCAAGCTCGAAAAACACGGGGGCCACCTGGTGCGCGCGGCCATCGAGCTGACCAAGGACTGGCGCACCGACCGCGTGCTGCGCCGGCTCGAGGCGATGCTGGCGGTGGCCGACAAAGAGGCCTCGCTCATCATCACCGGCAACGGCGACGTGCTCGAACCCGAATACGGCATCGTCGCGATCGGCTCGGGCGGCGCCTATGCCCACGCCGCCGCGCGCGCGCTGTTGCAGCACACCGAACTCGCACCGCAGGACATCGTCAAGCGCTCGCTCGAGATCGCCGGCGACCTGTGCATCTATACGAATCAGACCCACACCATCGAGACCCTCTGAGCATGTGCACCACCGTCGACCAGCCGCGCCACGGGCCGAGCGCTGGGCCTCATTGGCCAAACTCGCCAAGCCGGCCGGCGATCCCCGCTGGGGATCGTCTGGCGACCCCGACCGACGAGGGGTTCGCATGAACATCAAGTCGGCCATGACGCCGCAGGAGATCGTCTCCGAACTCGACCGCCACATCGTGGGCCAGGCCGACGCCAAGCGCGCGGTCGCCATCGCCTTGCGCAACCGCTGGCGCCGCCAGCAGGTCGCGGAGCCGATGCGCGCCGAGATCACGCCCAAGAACATCCTGATGATCGGGCCGACCGGCGTCGGCAAGACCGAGATCGCACGCCGCCTGGCCAAGCTCGCAGACGCGCCCTTCATCAAGGTCGAGGCGACCAAGTTCACCGAGGTCGGCTACGTCGGCAAGGACGTCGACTCGATCGTGCGCGACCTCGTGGACATGGCGGTCAAGCAGGAGCGCGAGACCGCCGTGCGGCAGATGCGCAGCCGTGCCGAAGACGCCGCCGAGGACCGCGTGCTCGACATCCTGGTGGCGCCGGCGCGCTCGACCGGCAGCGAGTTCGGCCTGACCGCGAACGCCGCGCCGCCGGTCGACAACACCGCGCGCCAGGTGATGCGCAAGCGGCTGCGCGAAGGTGCGCTCGACGACAAGGAGATCGAGGTCGACGTGGCCGAGGCCCGGCCGGCGCTCGAGATCATGGGTCCGGCCGGGATGGAAGAGATGGCCGAGCAGTTGAAAGGCATGTTCTCGCAGCTCGGCCAGGCCAAGCGCAAGACGCGCAAGCTGCGCATCGCCGATGCCTTGAAGCTGCTGATCGACGAGGAAGCCGGCAAGCTCGTCAACGACGACGAGATCAAGACCGCCGCGCTCGCCAACGCCGAGCAGAACGGCATCGTCTTCATCGACGAGATCGACAAGGTGACCTCGCGCTCCGAAGGCCAGACCTCGGGCGCCGACGTATCGCGCCAGGGCGTGCAGCGCGACCTGCTGCCGCTGGTCGAGGGCACGACCGTCAATACCAAGTACGGCATGGTCAAGACCGACCACATCCTGTTCATCGCCTCGGGTGCGTTCCACCTCACCAAGCCGAGCGACCTGATCCCCGAACTTCAAGGACGCTTTCCGATCCGGGTCGAACTCGGCTCGCTGTCGGTCGACGATTTCGAGGCGATCCTGACCCAGACCCACGCCAGCCTGGTCAAGCAGTACACCTTGCTCCTGGCGACCGAGCAGGTCACGCTCCTGCTCGAGCCGACCGCCATCCGGCGCATCGCGCAGATCGCCTACGACGTCAACGAGCGGACCGAGAATATCGGCGCGCGCCGCCTCTCGACCGTGATGGAACGGCTGCTCGACGAGATCAGCTTCGACGCGCCGAACCGCGGTGGCCAGACCGTCAGCATCGACGCCGCGGCGGTGGATGCGAAGCTGGCCGAGCTGGCGAAGAACGAAGACCTGTCGCGCTATATCCTCTGACGGCGGCGGGCCGCGCCTACAGCGCCAACCGATACGACTGCAGTTGCAGCAGGCCTTCGAAGATCAGCGGATCGACGGTCTCGAACGGCAGGTCGGTCAGGGTCACGAGCTTGACCGCGGCGCCGCCGGACATGATGAGCGCGGGCGGCTCGCCGCAGTGCGCGGCGAGCTTGCGGTGCATGCGCTCGACCGCGCCGGCGATGGCGTCGGAGCCGCCGCTCATCAGGGCGTCGCTGGTGTTGGTCGGGAAGTCGACCGCCTCGCCGGTCGGCGCCTTGAGGCCGGCGGTGCCCATCTCGAGGGCGCGCAGCATCAGGCCGAAGCCGGGCAGGATGAGCCCGCCCAGAAAGCGTCCTTCGGCGTCGAGCGCATCGACGGTGACCGCGGTGCCGACCATCACGACCAGCACCGGGCGCGCCCGGCCACGTCCGAGGACGCGGTGGCGCGCACCGATCAGCGCGACCCAGCGGTCGACCCCGAGCCGCCCGGGGTGGTCATAGCCATTGATCACGCCGCCGGCCTTCGGACCCGCGACGACCCAGTGCGGTTCGACGTCCCAGACCTCGAGCTGCTCCTCGACCCTGCGTTTGACGCCCTCGCCGGCGACCACGCAGCCGAGCATGCTGGACGGCTCGGCCAGTCCCTTCCACTCGGCTTCGGCCAGGTTGTCGATCGCCTCGAGGAAGACCGCGCCATGCGCGATCAGCAGGGCCCCCTGCCGGGGCGCCGCGTACTGCGCCCACTTGAGCCGCGTATTGCCGATGTCGATGGCGAGAAAGCTCATGGCCCGCGTCCGGTTGTCGAGGGTGCCGGCCCCCACGCGCCGACGCCCGGGATTGTGCCCGCCTGCGGTCGGCGCGTGACAACCCGAAAGCTACACTGACCTCGGACACCGACGTCCATGCACCGCCGTGGAGGCAGCTTGGCCCAGAACCGCATCGACCCGGCCGCGTTCCAGCACGCGAGCGCCCTCGGCCCCAAGGCCAAGGCCTTCGATCTGAGCCGCATCGACGCCGGCGCACGGCCGTACTCGAGCGGCGACAAATCGCGCGACCAGGCCAGCGTCGAGGCGCTCGCCATCCAACTCGACCGGCTGCAGGACATCTTCTACGCCGACCGCCGCTACAAGATGCTGGTGGTGCTGCAGGGCACCGACACCAGCGGCAAGGACGGCGTGCTGCGCGGCGTCTTCAGCCGCATGACGCCGCTCGGGGTGCACACCACCGGCTGGAAGGCGCCGACCGAGGACGAGCGCGCGCACGACTACCTGTGGCGCATCCACGCCCGGGTGCCGGCGAACGGCGAGGTGGTGGTCTTCAACCGCAGCCACTACGAGGACGTGCTGGTGCCGGTGGTCAACGGCTGGATCACGCCCAAGCAGGCCGGCGAGCGCTA
>JBDSZM010000364.1:0-6567 GCA_039925165.1 Burkholderiaceae bacterium | reverse complement strand
GCTTGGGTTCGGGTCGCAGAGGCTGCCGTCGACGGTCACTTCGAAGCAGCTTCACCCTTCCGCGTTTCGCCCGACTTGACTGCGGCGGCGGCTTCTTTTTTGACTTCTGCGCGGGTTTTGGTTGAGGCAGTTTTCGGAGCAGTCACGATCTCACCCTTGTCAATTGCGCCAGTCTTGACAGCGGTACGCGCTTCTGTTTTGACATCACTTCGTGCTTTGGTCGAAGCCGTTTTCGGCGAAGTCACCACCTCCCCCCTATCAATCGTCCCCGCCTTCACTGCCGACGCTGCTTCGGCCTTGACGGCGGCGCGGGTCTTGTCTTGCGCCATGGCGGACAGGGCAACGGCCTGTGACAGGACGAGCGCGGCTGTGAGTGTGAACTTGTTCATTTCGGATCTCCTTCGAATGGATTTATGGACTGAGGACAAGGATTGCACCGTTGCGCCTGCAAGTCGTTCGACCCCTCCTGGGTCGGCGTCGAGTTTAGCGTCGCTCGGCTTAGGGCCGCACGACGAAGCACTCGGGAAAACGGCCTTGCAAGGTGCCGGCCGCCGCTGCCTCATTCTGCTGCCGCCGGCGGGTCGACTTCAGATCAACGCGGCGCCGGCCAGCCCGATGACAGAGGCGATCGCGAAGTTTTTGCGTGAGCCGCGCCTTCGGGGAAACCCGACGCGGCTCGGCACAATCGACCCATGGCGAGTCCCCGCTTGAATCCGGATCATCTGCTGCGCCTGCTGGTGGGCGGCGACGACCTGTTCCCGGCATTGATCGACGCGATCGATGCGGCACGCGCTGAGATCCTGCTCGAGAGCTATATCTTCGATTTTTCCGGCGCGGTCATAGGCGTTGCCGAGGCCCTGGAGCGCGCCGCGGGACGCGGCGTGGCGGTGCGGGTCGTTGTGGACGGTGTCGGCACGGGCGAAATCCCGTCGCCCTGGCAGGCCAGGTGGCGAGCGGCCGGTGTGCAATGGCGTGTCTTCAATCCGGTGCACGGCTGGCGCGTGCTGTTCCCGCGCCACTGGCGGCGCATGCACCGCAAGCTCTGCGTGGTCGACGGCGAAGTCGCGTTCTGCGGCGGCATCAACCTCCTTGACGACTACCACGACCCGAACCACGGCGCGCTCGAGGCACCACGCGTCGATTTCGCGGTGCGCGTGCAGGGCCCGCTGGTGGCCGACGTCCACGACGCCATGACCCGGCTGTGGTGGCGTTTCGAGGCGGCACGCGAGGCGCGCGAATTCGACTTCGAGCATGCGCTCGAGGCGGTGCAGATCGCCGCCCGCCAGGGCGACAACAGCGCCCCGGCGCCGCTCGAGACCGGTCCCGGCCCGAGCGCCGCGCTGGTGTTGCGCGACAACGTGCGGTACCGGCGCCGGATCGAGAGCACCTACCGGCTCGCGATCTCGCAGGCGCGCAGCGAGGTCATCATCGCCAACGCCTATTTCGTGCCCGGCGTGAGCCTGCAGCGCGCGTTGCTGCGCGCGGCACGGCGCGGCGTCAAGGTGACGCTCTTGCTGCAGGGCCGCTACGAATATTTCATGCAATACCACGCGAGCCGCGCGGTCTATGGCGGGTTGCTCGCCGCGGGCATCGAGATCGTCGAATACGACGCGAGCTTCCTGCACGCCAAGGTGGCGGTGATGGACAACGAGGCCGGCGCTCTGGCGACGATCGGCTCGTCCAATCTCGATCCGTTCAGCCTGCTGCTCGCCCGGGAGGCCAATGTCTTCGTGCGCGACGATGCCTTCTCGACCGAGCTTCGCGGGCACCTGATGCGCGCGCTCGAGCAGGGCCGGCGAGTCGATGCCGCCGCCCATATGAAGCGCCCGCTGCACACCCGCGGCCTGACCTGGCTCGCCTACGCCGTGATGCGCATCGGTCTGCTGATCACCGGCAAACGCTACTGATGACAGGCGACGCCGACGACCTGGTGGTGCAACGGCCCGCAGGGCTGTACTGCCCGCCCGGCGATTTTTATATCGACCCCTGGCGGCCGGTCGATCGTGCCGTCATCACCCACGCGCACGCTGATCACGCACGTCGCGGCCACACCCGCTACCTCGCCGCCGCGCCGGCCGAAGGTGTGCTGCGGGCTCGCCTGGGTGCCGATATCGACCTGCAGACGCTGCCCTACGGCGCAGCGATCGACCACCACGGCGTGCGCGTCTCGCTGCATCCGGCCGGGCATGTGCTCGGCTCGGCGCAGGTGCGGCTCGAACATCGCGGGCGGGTCTGGGTCGCGTCCGGCGACTACTTCGTCAGTGGCGCCGGCGACGACAACGCCACCTGCGACCCGTTCGAGCCGGTGCGCTGCGACGTCTTCATCACCGAGTCGACCTTCGGCCTGCCGATCTACCGCTGGCAACCGCAGGCCACGGTCTTCGCGGACATCGACCGCTGGTGGCGCGCCAATGCCGATGCCGGCCGGGCCAGTCTGCTGATGGCCTACAGCTTCGGCAAGGCGCAGCGCGTCCTGGCCGGTGTCGATGCCAGTATCGGTCCGATCGTCGTGCACGGCGCGGTCGAGCCCCTCAATGCCGCCTACCGCGCCGCTGGCGTGGCGCTGCCGCCGACCCGGCTCGTCACCCAGGTGGCAGACCAGGCCGAACTCAAGCGTGCCCTCGTCGTGGCGCCGCCGTCGGTGCAGGGATCGCCGTGGCTGCGGCGCTTTCCCGACCCCAGCGACGCCTTCGCCAGCGGCTGGATGCAGTTGCGTGGCGCGCGCCGCCGGCGCTCGGTCGATCGCGGCTTCGTGCTCAGCGACCACGCAGACTGGCCGGGCCTGCAGCGCGCCATCGGCGCCACTGGCGCGCAGCGCGTCATCGTGACCCACGGCTACGAGGCGGTGATGGTGCGCTGGCTGATCGAGCAGGGCCTGCTAGCCGGCTCATTCCACACCGAGTACGGCGCGCAGGACGACGAGGTGGCGGCCGGCGATCCGGACCCGGCCATCGCGGTCGACCCTGGCCGGGACGGCACGGTGGCCGCTGCCGATCCGGCCGTCCTGCCCGACCCACCCCCGGCGGCCTGACCCACTTTCCGGATGCAGCGCTTCAGCCAGCTCTACGCCGAGCTCGATGCCACCACCGCCACCGGCGCCAAGGTCGGGGCGCTGGCACGCTATTTCGCGCAGGCCGAGCCGGCCGACGCCGCCTGGGCGGTCTATTTCCTCGCCGGTGGCAAGCCGCGCCAGGTCGTCGCCACCGCGGCGCTGCGCGAGTTGGCCTGTCGCCTGGCGGGTCTGTCGGCCTGGCTCTTCGACGCGTCGTACCAGGCGGTCGGCGACCTGGCCGAGACCATCGCCCATGTGCTGCCACCGGCCCGCCATCTCAGCGACCTCGGGCTGGCCGTGTGGGTCGAGCAGCGGCTGTTGCCCTTGCGCGGCCTCGATCCCGCCGAGCAGGCGCTGCGCATCGCGACCTACTGGGACGAGCTCGACACGACCGGCCGCTTCCTGCTGATCAAGCTGATCGGCGGAGGGTTCCGGGTCGGCGTCAGCAAGCTGCTGGTGCAGCGCGCGCTGGCCGTGGCGTCCGGCCTCGATGCCACGCTGATCGCCCAACGCATGATGGGCTACACCGACGCGCGGGCCACGCCGCAGCCAGCGCGCTACCAGGCGCTGTTGTCACCCGACGGTGGGGGCGGATTGGCGGCCGATTCGGGCCAACCGTATCCGTTCTTTCTCGCCCATGCGTTGCTCGAGCCGGTCGAGCGCTTCGAGACCTTGCTCGGGCCACCCGGCGACTGGCTGGTCGAATGGAAGTACGACGGCATCCGGGCCCAAGTCGTCAAGCGCGCCGGCCAGGTCTGGGTCTGGTCGCGTGGCGAGGAACTGGTGACCGAGCGCTTCCCGGAGATCGCCGCCTACGCCCAGGCGCTGCCCGACGGCAGCGTGCTCGACGGCGAGATCGTCGCCTGGCGCGACGCCGCGGTCGCGCCCTTCAACCTGCTGCAGCAGCGCATCGGCCGCAAGACGCTGACGAAGAAGGTGCTCACCGACGCGCCCGTCGCCTTCATCGCCTACGACCTGCTGGAGTGGCAGGGCGTCGACCTGCGCGGGCGTCCTCAGAGCGAGCGCCGATCGATGCTGGAAGCGGCGCTCGACCCGCAGCACGTTTCGCCAGCGCACAGCGGCGCGAGCTGGGCCGAACTCGCGGCCTTGCGCCGACAGTCGCGCGCGCGCGGCGTCGAGGGCTTCATGCTCAAGCACCGCGATGCCCACTACGGCACCGGGCGGCGCAAGCAGGAAGGCATCGCCGCCGGCACCTGGTGGAAGTGGAAGATCGAGCCGCTGACGGTCGACTGCGTGCTGGTCTACGCGCAGGCCGGCCACGGCCGTCGCGCCAGCGTCTACACCGACTACACCTTCGCGGTCTGGAACCGCATGCCGGTCGACGCGGCCGAGGCGCAGGCGGTGGTCGACGCGATTGCGCGGCGCGAGCCGGCACAGGCCGGCGCGCTGCAGCTGGTCGCCTTCGCCAAGGCCTATTCGGGCCTGACCGACGCAGAGTTCGTCCGCATCGATCGCGTCATCCGCGCCAACACGCTGGAGAAGTTCGGTCCGGTGCGCAGTGTCAAGCCGGGCTTGGTGTTAGAACTCGGCTTCGAGGGCATCAACCGCAGCGCGCGCCACAAGAGTGGCATCGCGGTGCGCTTTCCGCGCATGCTGCGCATCCGGGACGACAAGCCGCTGCACGAGGCCGATACGCTGGCCACGCTCGAAGGCCTGATGGCCGGGCCCGAGCCGCCCGGACGCGACGTGTGATGCGAGCCGCGCCGACTATTCGGGTTCGATCTTCGCCGCCACGATGACCTCGCGCCAGCGCGGGATCTCGCTCGCCAGCAGCGCGCTCAACTGCGCCGGGCTGCCGGCCTGGGCGCGCACGCCGAGCTCGGCGAAGCGCTGCACGACGGTCGGCGCGGCCAGCGCCTCGCGGATCGCCCGATTAAGCCGATCGACCACCGCCGCCGGTGTGCCCTTGGGCGCGGCCAGCCCGTTCCACGACGCCACGTTGTAGTTGGCGACGCCGGCCTCGGCCATCGTCGGCACGCCGGCCAGCGCCGGATGCCGCACGTCGGAGGTCACGGCCAGGGCTCGCACCGCCTTGGCTGAGATCTGCGCCAGCATCGGCGCGACGATCTCGAAGGCGACATCGATCTCGCCGGCGCGCAGCGCGGTCATGACCGCCGGCGTGCCCTTGTAGGGCACGACGACCGCGTCGATGCCGGCACGGCGCTTTAACAGCTCGGCCGACAGGTGCTGCGTGCTGCCTGCGGCGATCGTGCCGATCGTCAGCTTGCCGGGGCGCGCCTTTCCTTCCGCGAGCACGTCGGCCACGCTCTTGTAGCGCGAGCCGGCATCGACGAAGGCTGCGAGGTCGAAGAAAGCGAGCGTGCCGATCGGCGCGAAGTCCTTCTGGATGTCGAACGGCAGCTTCTTGAAGAGGCTGGCGCTCACCGCGTTGGCGTTGCTGACGAGCAGCAGCGTGTGACCGTCCGGGGCGGCCTGCGCCACCGCGGTCGAGCCGACGATGCTGCCCGCGCTCGGCCGGTTGTCGATCACGACCGGCTGGCCGAGCGTCTGTGCCATCGCCTGCGCGACCGTACGCGCGGTGATGTCGGCGATGCCGGCGGGCGCGAATGGGACGATCAGCGTGATCGGCTTGGTGGGAAAGCCCGCGGCCGCCTGCGCGCGCACGGCGCCGCGGCCGAGCAGACCGGCGCTCGCGACGGCGGCGAGCAGGCTGCGGCGTGTCGGGTGGCTCATGTCGAGGTCCTCGGGGGAGCAGCGTCGAAACGCTCGGTGTCGACCTCGCTCTCGGCCTGAGCGCCATAGCGTTCGCCGGTCACGGTGGTCTCGTTGATCAGCGCTTCGAGCCGCGTCATGGTAGCCACGTCGAGCGCCACCTCGGCCGCGCCGAGGTCGTCGTCGAGGTGGCCACGGCTGCGGGTGCCGGGTATCGGCACGATGTGCGCCGCCTTGGCCAGCAGCCACGCCAGCGCCAGCCGCGCCGGCGTGGTGCCGGCGTCGCGCGCGATCTCGAGCAGCGGGTCGACGAGTCGTAAGTTGGCCGCGAAGGCCCCGCCCTCGAAGCGCGGCATGGTGCGGCGGATGTCCTTCTCGCCCAGCGTCGTCACCTCGCTCAGCGTGCCGGTCAGGAAGCCGCGCGCAAGCGGGCTGAAGGCGACGAAGGCGGCGCCGATCTCGCGGCAGGTGTCGAGCACCGCGATCTCGGGGTTGCGCGTCCACAGCGAATATTCGGTCTGCACCGCGCTGATCGGGTGCACGGCGTGGGCCTTGCGAATCGTCTTGGCGGACACCTCGGACAGCCCGACGGTGCGCACCTTGCCCTGCTCGACCAGCCGCGCCATCGCACCGACCGAGTCCTCGATCGGCACCTTCTTGTCCCAGCGGTGCAGGTAGTACAGGTCGATGACGTCGGTGCGCAGCCGCCGCAGGCTGTCCTCGCAGTTGCGGCGGAGCGCCTCGGGCCGGCCGTCGATGACGCGCTTTATGCCGTCGTCGAACATCACGCCGGCCATGCCGCCCTTGCTCGCCAGCGTGAA
>JBDSZM010000363.1:0-5524 GCA_039925165.1 Burkholderiaceae bacterium | reverse complement strand
TTTCGGCGATCACGCCCACAAGTTGGTCGTCAACTCCACCAAATCGATGACCGGGCACCTGCTGGGCGGCGCCGGGGGGATCGAATCGGTCTTCACCGCCCTCGCCTTGCACCACCAAGTCTCGCCGCCGACGATCAACATCTTCAACCAGGACCCCGAGTGCGACCTGGACTATTGCGCCAACACCGCACGCGAGATGAAGATCGAGCATGCCGTGAAGAACAACTTCGGCTTCGGCGGCACCAACGGCACGCTGGTCTTCAAGCGCGTCTGAGCGGCGCGGCGGTGAGCCCAGATGCGCGCGGCTCCTGCGCTTGCGCACACCCTGACGCACTTCGGCCTGTGGCACGCCACCCTGATCGGGCTGGCGCTCGCCGATGTCGGCTGCCTGTGGGCGTGGACCGTCCTGCGGCCGGAACCCATGAGCGCGGCGGGCCTGACCGGCAGCATCGTGCTTGCCCTGGCGTGTCTCGGCTGCGCCGCCTCGGCGCGCGGCCGGTCGGTCTCGCTCGCCTGGGACGGGCGGGCCTGGCACCTCGGCCCGCCGGGCGCGGCACCCGACGAACGCCGGACCGGCCGGGTGCGGGTCCGGCTCGACCTAGGTGTCTGGATGCTGCTGCAGTTCCGGCCCGACGCCGGCATGCGATCGTCCGCCAGCGTCTGGCTGCCGGTGCAACGCGGCGCAGCCGCAGCCCCGTGGCATGCGCTGCGCTGCGCCGTCTTCTCGCCACTCGCACCGGGCGTCGCCGACCCGCCGCACGACGGCGGGTGAGCACGCCGGCATGAACGCGCCCGACGTCGATGCCGCGCTGGTCGCCCGCGTCAAGCTGGGCGACGTGCGTGCGTTCGAGATGCTCGTCGTCAAGTACCAGCGCCGCATCGAACGCCTGATCGGCCGGATGGTGCGCGATGTCGACCTGGTCCCCGACATCGCGCAGGAGACGTTCATCCGCGCCTACCGCGCCATCCCCAAGTTCCGTGGCGAGAGCGCGTTCTATACCTGGCTGTACCGGATCGCCGTCAACACCGCCAAGAAAGCGCTCGGCGACCTGAAGCGCGACCCCGTCATCTCGGAGTCCACCTTCGCGGCGCGCGACGACGATGACGAAACTTCGCGGGTCGAGAACGAACTAACCGATGGCGAAACGCCCGAAGCGATACTCGCCAGCAAACAAGTCGCCGCGGCAGTGAACTCCGCGATCGATGCGCTGTCAGAGGATCTGCGTCAGGCCATCACGTTGCGAGAGATCGAGGGCCTGAGCTACGAGGAAATCGCCGAACTGATGGGTTGTCCGATCGGTACGGTGAGGTCGCGGATCTTCCGCGCCCGCGAAGCCATCGCGGCGCGCTTGCGTCCGCTGCTGGATACACGCAAGGACGAGCGTTGGTAATGGGTTGCGCCCGCAGCGCGGGACGTGACATGGGAGAGCGGTTATGACTGGAACGGATGGATGGGCGCCGGCGGCCAAGCAAAGGCTATCGGCCCTCGTCGATGGTGAGGCCGACGATGCGGCGCTGCGCCTGGCCTGTGCGCAATGGCGCGACACGCCGGAAGCGGTGACGACCTGGCGCGATTACCACCTGATCGGCGATGCGCTGCGATCCGACGATCTGGCGACCCCCGCCGACCACGACGCCCGCTTCCTGGACACTCTGCGCGTCCGCCTGGCGCTCGAACCGACCGTGTTGGCGCCGGCAGCGATAGATGCCGACAGGCGTTCGGTCGAGGAGCGTCAGGCGGCGGCGCTGGCGGCACCGCGCCGCAGTTGGCGCGCCGCCTCGGTGGTGGCAGCCGGCTTTATGGCCGTCGCCGGCGTCCTGGTCGTCTTGCGTGATACCGGCACGCCGGTCACGGGCCCCGATCTGGCCCAGGCCGGCCCAGCGACCTCGAATGTGATGGCGGCGTCGGCCGGCGGCTCGCGCGCCACCACGCTCGCGGTGTCCGAGGACCCGGGTCTCGAGATCGCCAGCGGGTCGCTGATTCGCGACGCTCGACTCGACCAGTACCTGAAGGCCCATCAGCAGTTCTCGGGCAGTTCGGCCCTCGGCGCGACGTCGACGTTCATGCGCAACGCGACCGTCGAAGCACCCCGTCGCTGAACATGACGCGTTTGTTCGTGCTGCACCGCTTCGTTGCGGCATTGGCCGGCCTTGCGTTGCTCTCTGGGGCTTCGGGCGCCGCTGCGCAAGGGGTCGGCTCTGGCGCGGCTCAGTCCGGCGTCCCGATCGAGTCGCGTGACGTGCGCGCGTGGTTGATGCGGATCCACCAGGCCGCACGCGAGCGCAGCTTCCAGGGCACGTTCGTGGTGAGCGGGCCGGGCGGCGTGGCCAGCGCGCGCATCGCGCACTACTGGCAGTCGCCGAACCAGTACGAACGCATCGAGTCCCTGGACGGGCAGGCGCGGGTGGTGTTCCGGCAGAACGACATCGTGCACACGGTGTGGCCAAAAGGCCGCGTGGTGGTGATCGAGCAGCGCAACTCGCCGATGTCGTTCCCGGCCTTGCTGCAGACGGGCGACGATCAGATCGCCGATCTGTACGAGCTGCGCCAGCTCGGCGTCGAGCGCGTCGCCGGGCACGAGGCGAGCGTGTTGTTGGTCAAGCCGCGCGATGCGATGCGCTACGGCTACCGTCTGTGGTCCGAAAGGCAATCCGGACTGTTGCTGCGTGCCGAGGTGCTCGGGATGCAGGACGAGACGCTCGAGACCTCCGCGTTCTCCGACGTGACGATCGGCGTCAAGCCGCAACCTGAAATCGTCCTGCAGGGCATGCGGCGCCCCGACGGTTACCGCGTCCTGCGCCCGGTGATGGCGACGACCACGCTCGACAGCGAAGGCTGGTCGCTGCGGCCGACCGCCCCCGGCTTCCAGGCCATCAGCTGCGTGCGGCGTCCGCTCGACGATCCGCGTGCCCCCGAAGCGACGCTGCTCGAAGGCCAGGTGCTGCAGACGATCTATTCGGACGGTCTGACCCACGTATCCATCTTCATCGAGCCTTACGACCCGCAGCGCCACACCCGGCCGATGCTGGTGTCGGTGGGCGCCACCCAGACGCTGATGCGTCGCCACGCCGACTGGTGGATCACGGCGGTGGGCGACGTGCCCAGCGCGACGCTGCGCTCATTCGTCGGCGCGCTGGAGCGTAAAAAGTAGTTGTTCGGCTTGCATTCGTCGGCCCTGCCTCGATGTTCGGCCGGCACATCACGTTCTCAGGAAAATCACATGAACTCGCATCCTGTTCTTGCCACCTTCGCCCTCCGCGCCCGTCGGCATCGGGTCGCGGTCTCCGCAGCCGCTGCCGCGCTCGCGCTCGCCGTCGGCATGGGCAGCTTGACATCGCCGCCCGTCGTCGCCCAGCCGGTGCCAGCGCAGCACCAGCAAGTCCTGCCCGACTTCGCCGAACTCGTCGACAAGGTCGGTCCGGCGGTCGTCAACATCCGCACCACCGAGCGCGCCCGCGCCGCGCGGTCGGGGTCGGGCGGCGCCGGACCCGAGATGGACGAGGACATGCTCGAGTTCTTCCGCCGCTTCGGGCTGCCGATCCCGAACCAGCCCTCGCCGCGCGGTTCGCGGCCCGGGCAGCCGGCGCCCGACGCCGAACCGATCCAGCGCGGCGTCGGCTCGGGCTTCATCGTGAGCGCCGACGGCTACGTGATGACCAATGCCCACGTCGTGGACGGTTCGGACGAGGTCTTCGTGACGCTCACCGACAAGCGCGAGTTCAAGGCCCGCATCATCGGCGCCGACAAGCGATCGGACGTCGCGCTGGTGAAGATCGACGCGACCGGGTTGCCGTTCGTGCGCACCGGCGACATCAACCGGTTGCGGGTCGGTGAATGGGTGATCGCGATCGGCTCGCCGTTCGGCCTCGAGAACACGGTCACCGCGGGCATCGTCAGCGCCAAGTCGCGCGATACGGGCGAACTGCTGCCGCTGATCCAGACCGACGTGGCGATCAACCCCGGCAATTCGGGCGGGCCGCTGATCAACATGCGCGGCGAAGTGGTCGGCATCAATTCGCAGATCTACAGCCGCTCGGGTGGCTACATGGGCATCTCGTTCTCGATCCCGATCGACGAAGCGTCGCGCGTCGCCGAGCAGCTCAAGAGCAATGGCCGAGTCAACCGCGGCCGCATCGGGGTGGCCATCGACCAGGTGACGAAGGACGTGGCGGAGGCCATCGGGCTCGGCAAGCCGACCGGTGCGCTGGTGCGCAGCGTGGAAAGCGGCGGACCGGCCGACAAGGCTGGCATCGAGGCCGGAGACATCATCACCAAGGTCGACGGCCGCGCCATCGAACGTTCGGGCGAATTGCCGCGTGTCATCGGCGGAGTGAAGCCGGGTGCCAAGACCTCGCTGCAGGTATTCCGCCGCGGCGCTTACCGCGACATCAGCGTCACCGTCGCGGAGTTCGAAGCCGAGCGCACCGCGCGCCGGACCGGCGAACGCGAGCCGAAGTCGACACCGACGCCGGTCGGCAGCCTCGGCCTTGCGGTCGCCGACCTGACCGACACACAACGGCGCGAGTTGAAGGTCAAGGGCGGCGTGCGCGTCGAAACCTCGGAAGGCCTGGCCGCCCGCGCCGGCCTGCGCGACGGCGACATCATCCTGTCGCTCGATGCGACCGAGATCACTTCCGCGAAGCAGTTCGAGGCGACGGTCGCAAAACTGGATCGGACCAAGCCGGTCACCGCACTGGTCCGCCGCGGCGATTCGGTGAACTTCATCATCGTCCGTCCCTTGCGTTGACGGTGGCTCCAGGGGGCGTCCCGCGGACGACCCCGGTTGCGCCGGCAACCTGTGGGACAGGTAAAGTAAGTTAGTGAGCGCACGCATTTTCCGCATTCTTATCGTGTTGCGGCGCAATTCCTTACTGAGCCGAATCCTTTCCGCTGTCTGCCGCCCAGCTCGTCGACGCAGCGCAAGCTATCCCCAAATCGTCCACAAGCAATTGTGGATGATCTGTTGATAACTTTTGCTGTTGGTCCCTCGCAACTGCGACAAATCGAGCACCGGCGCGGCTTTGCGCGAGGGCCTTTTGGGTAGAATGAAAGCCCAACAGCAGTTGCCAAACGTTTTGTTGGAAGGCGCGTCAATCTTTCGACGTGCCTTTTTTTTGTTCGACCTACGCCCGTGCGAGAGCCTCGTTTCGACGTGCGTCCATCGACCCACCCATCGCCATGCTTTCGACGCCATGACCGGCGGTGAGGCCACCATCCGCACATGGATCACATCCGCAATTTTTCCATCATTGCCCACATCGATCATGGCAAGTCGACGCTGGCCGATCGACTCATCCAGCGCTGCGGGGGTCTCAGCGATCGCGAAATGGAAGCGCAGGTGCTCGACTCGATGGACATCGAACGCGAGCGCGGCATCACGATCAAGGCGCAAACGGTCGCGCTCGAGTATCTGGCGCGTGACGGCCAGCGCTATCAGCTCAACCTCATCGACACGCCGGGCCACGTCGACTTCTCTTATGAAGTGAGTCGCTCGCTGTCGGCCTGCGAAGGCGCGCTGCTGGT
>JBDSZM010000362.1:0-4953 GCA_039925165.1 Burkholderiaceae bacterium | reverse complement strand
CCCGGTCGCCGAGTTGCACGTCGCCCTCGAAGACGCAGTTGACGTCGATCTCGACGTCCTCGCCGCAAGCGAGCGTGCCGCGCACGTCGAAGCGCGCCGGATCGGCCAGTCGCACCCCGGATTCCATTAGCGCCTCGGCACGGGCGCGCTGGTAACGCCGCTCCAGGTCGGCCAGCTGCAGGGGGCTGTTGACGCCCAGCACCTCGGTCTCGTCGGGCGCCGCCACCGCGACCACCGGCACGCCCTCGGCCACCGCCATCGCGACGATGTCGGTCAGGTAGTACTCGCCCTGGGCGTTGTCGTTCTTCAGCGCCGCCAGCCAGCGCCGCAGCGCGGCGGTAGGCACCGCCATCAGGCCGGTATAGATCTCGCGGATCGCGCGCTGCTGCGGGCTCGCATCCTTGTGCTCGACGATGCCGCGCACGCCCTGCGCGGCGTCACGCACGATCCGGCCATAGCCGGTCGCGTCGGGCAGTTCCAGCGTGAGCAGTGCGAGGCGCTCGCCGGCGCAGGCATCGAGCAGGGCCCGCACGGTCGACACGCGCGTCAGCGGCACGTCGCCGTTCAGGATCAGCGTGGTGCCGGCGTCGTGCAGCGCGGGCAGCGCCTGCTGGACTGCATGGCCAGTGCCGAGCTGCGGCATCTGGCGCACGCAGACCGCAGCTGGCGCGACCGTCGCGACCTCGCGCTCGACCGCGTCGGCGCCGTGGCCGGTGACGACCACGCTGCGGTCGGCCCCGAGCACCGCGGCGGTTTCCAGGACATGCTGCAATAGGCTCTTCCCGGCGAGCCGGTGCAGCACCTTGGGCCGCGCCGACTTCATGCGGGTGCCCTTGCCTGCGGCCATGACCACGATGTCCAGAACCATCCCTGCCCCTTCTGCCGGTCGCCTCGCATGAGCCCTCCCGGCCGCCCGAAGGGCGAAATCCGGAGTGCGCAACACGCAGGCGCGTCTGTGAGGCGTTGGATTATCGGGTTGGCGTGCGCCGCGCTGCTCGCCGCCGCGGGCTGCAGTTTCGTGCGATTGGGCTACAACCAGGCGCCCGCGCTGGCGTACTGGTGGCTCGACCGGTACGCCGACTTCGACGCCGCGCAGGCACCGCGGGCGCGCGAGGCGCTGGCCAGCTGGTTCGCCTGGCACCGTGCCGAGCAACTGCCCGATTACGTCCGGCTGCTCCAGCGCGCGCAGGACGAGGTGGCGCGCCCGGCCACCGCCGACCAGCTCTGCAGCTGGTACGACGAGGGCCGCAGCCGCGCCCGCACCGCCTTCGAGGCCGCGGTGCCGGCGATCGCCGAGTTGGCCGTGACGCTCAGCCCGGCGCAGATCGAGCACATCGAGCAGCGCCAGGCCAAGGTCAATGTCGAGCACCGCGAGGAGACACTGCAGGCCGATCCGGTCGAGCGGCTCAAGGCGCTGGTCAAGCGCACGACCGAGCGCGCCGAGATGCTGTACGGCCCGCTCGACGCGAGCCAGCGCGAGCGCCTGACGGCGGCGCTGCGCCTGTCTCCCTACGACGCCGAGCGCTCGTACGCGCAGCGTCGGCGCAACCAGCAGGATGCCGTGCAGATCCTGCGCCAGGCGGCCGGCACGGGGTCGGCCGGCCAGCCGGCCGCGCAGGCAGCCCTGGCCGCGTACGCGAAACGCCTGATGCGCCCGGCCGACCCCGAGCAGGCGCGACATTTCGAGCAGGTCGTGCGCCACAACTGCGGCATGCTGGCGGGGCTGCACAACAGCAGCACGCCCGAACAGCGCCGGCGCGCCGGCGACAAGTTCGGCGAGTGGATCGCAGACCTGCGTGCGCTTATCGCTGAAGCCCGGCGCTGAGGCGCGCCGACCTCGGTCGCGTGCGCCTCAACGCACGATCGGCAGGTCGACCGCGATCCGGCGCGGATTGACCGCGGGGCTCGGGAAGTCCTTCAGTGCCGCCGCGAACATGGCCGGCAGGACCTCGTCGATCCCGCTCGTCAGGCCCTCGCTGCGGGCGCGCGTCTCGTACAACGCGCGGCCGTCGCTGCGGTCGCGGATCAGCACCGCCACCTCGCGCTCGTAGCGCACGGCGCCGTACGAAGACCAGCCCAAGCCGCCGCCCCAGCCCCACCCGGGCCGCAGATGGCCGCGTCCGAAGCCGAGGTGGCCGCCCCAGCCGAACGGTTCGGGGTACAAGGCCGGCGTCACGTTGGCTGCGAGTTGCACGCTGACATCGGCGTTGGCGGACGAGGCAGCGGGCCGGAAGCCGGCCGCCTCGATCGCCGGCCGGGCCGCGTCCTCCAGCGCCTGCTGGCGCTCGGGTCGTGACTGCTGCGACGGCAGGCGCTCGAACGCGTAGGTGGCGGCCGGACGCGCGCTCGGCCACTGGCTGTAGCTCGACACGTCGGAATCGACCTGTCGACTCGTCGCACAGCCGCCGAGCGCCAGTGCCGCGGCGACCCATCCCAATGTCTTGACCATGCGAGTCTCCTCTCGTGATTGCCACCCCGCGCCGGGGCGGCGGATCAGTCCGGTCCGCCCGGACCGGACACGATGCGGACGCTGTCCCGTGGCGCGGACGGGGCGCAGCTGTCGTCGGCGTCGAAAGCGATGTCGCCGTGCGCCGACGGCACCCCGGTGGCTTGGAGTGTCGCGAAGGGGTGCAGGTTCCGGTCCATCAGGTGCGAGGGCACCACATTACCGAGCGCGCGCAACAGGTTGTCGGTGCGTCCCGGGTACTGGCGCTCCCAGTCGCGCAGCATTTGCCGCGCCTGGACCCGTTGCAGGTTGTCCTGGCTGCCGCACAGCGTGCACGGAATGATCGGATAGCGCTGCAGCGTGGCCCAGCGATCGAGGTCGGTCTCGGCCACGTAGGCCAGCGGCCGGATCACGACGTGGCGGCCGTCGTCGCTGACCAACTTGGGCGGCATGCCCTTCAGCTTGCCGCCGAAGAACATGTTCATGAACAGCGTCTGCACGATGTCGTCGCGGTGGTGGCCGAGCGCGATCTTGGTCGCGCCGAGCTCGCCCGCGACGCGGTACAGGATGCCGCGGCGCAGCCGCGAGCACAGGCTGCACATCGTCTTGCCCTCGGGCACGAGCTGCCGGACGATGCTGTAGGTGTCGCGCGTCTCGATATGGAACGGCACGCCGAGCGCCGTCAGGTAGCCCGGCAGCACATGCTCCGGAAAGCCGGGCTGCTTCTGGTCGAGGTTGACCGCGATCAGCTCGAAGCCGATCGGGGCGCGCCGGCGCAGGCCGAGCAGGATGTCGAGCAGCGCGTAGCTGTCCTTGCCGCCCGAGACGCAGACCATCACCTTGTCGCCGGCCTCGATCATGTTGTAGTCGACCACCGCCTGGCCGACCCGCCGGTGCAGGCGCTTGTCGAGCTTGTGGGCCTCGACGCTGCCGGCGCGCTCCGTCGCTCGGGCGGGGTCCGCGACGGGTTCCACGGCCTGCGATGTCGTGCTCATGCCCGGCTACCCGGCGACGGCTCGCGCACCGCCTCGACCTCGACCGCCACCCCGTCGCAATCCGGAAACACGTTCGGCTTGACCACCCGCACCCGCGCCAGCGCCACCCCCGGCAACGCCAGCAGCCGCTGCGCGATCCGGCCGGCCAGCGTCTCCAGCATGTTGATGTGGCCGGCTTGCGCCTCTTCGTGCGCCGCGTCTCTCAGTTGTCGGTAGTCGAGCACGTGGTGCACGGTGTCGGCCTCGGGCAAGGTCGGGGCGTGCGGCATCTCGACCGCCAGGCTGATCAGCAGCTGCTGCTTCGAGAGCAGCTCGTAGTCGAGGATGCCCACACTGGCCTGGACCCGCAGCCGGTCGACGAACAGCTTTCTCATGCGGCGGTCTCGGTCATGGCGCGGCCTGGCGAGCGGAGGTTTCGGTGAAGGCGAAGTCGCGTTCCATCCGCACCAGGTGCGAACCGGCATCGACCAGCAGCGTGCTGGCCGTGATCGAGCGCGTCTCGATCAGGAAGCGCACGCTGCGCGCCACGTCCTGCGGCGCCACGCCGCGGCCGAGCGGGGTCTGCGCCTGCAGGGCGGCCAGGCGGGCCGGGTCGATCAGCTCGCTCGGCAGCGTGAGGCCCGGCGCCACCGCGCAGACCCGCACTTGCGGCGCCAGCGCCTGCGCCAGCAGCACGGTGGCGGTCTGCAGCGCGGCCTTGGACAGGGTGTAGGAAAAGTAGTCCGGGTTCGGATTCCACAGCTTCTGGTCCAGCAGGTTGACGACGCAGCCGGCGGCGTCCACATCGTGCGCGGCGCGCTCGGCCAGGTGCCCGTGCAGCGCCTGAGCCAGCAGCACCGCCGGGCCGGTGTTGGCGCGCCAATGGCGCTCCATCGCGGCGTAGCCGAAGCTCTGCGGCGTGTCGTGCTCGAACACCGAGGCGTTGTTGACGACCGCATCGACCCGCCCAAGCCGGGCCGCCACGGCGGGCAACAGGGCCCTGCAAGCGGCCTCGTCGGCCAGATCGGCGGCAAAGACTTCGGCACGGGCGCCGGCGGCACGGCATTCGGCGGCGGTCGCCTCGGCGGCCTCGCGCGAGCGCAGGCAATGCACCGCCACATCGTGCCCGTGGCGCGCCAGCTCGAGCGCGCTCACGCGGCCGAGCCGGCGGGCGGCGCCGGTGACCAGGACGACGGGGCGCGCGGGCATGGTTCCTACAATGAAGCGATGCATCCAGAAGGGGCCGCCAGTGTATCGACGCCACTGTTCACGCTGATCCGCCGCGCCATCGCGCGCGACGGCGGCTGGCTCGGCTTCGACCGCTACATGGCGCTCGCGCTCTACGCCCCCGGGCTCGGCTACTACGCCCGCGCCGACCGCCAGTTCGGCCGGATGCCGCAGGACGGCAGCGACTTCGTCACCGCGCCCGAGCTGTCACCGCTGTTCGGCCGGGCGCTCGCACGCCAGGTGGGCGAAGCGCTCGCGGCCTGCGACGCGGTCGAGGTCTGGGAATTCGGCGCCGGCTCGGCCGCG
>JBDSZM010000361.1:0-3353 GCA_039925165.1 Burkholderiaceae bacterium | reverse complement strand
GCGCCCGCCGGCTCGTGCCAGTGGGTCAGATCCTTGTCGTGCGGCATTCCATCCTCGGCGTGTTCAATGTTCCTTCATATGGAACATTGTTCTTGCATTCGAACCGAGACGATTGGACCATAGCGCCTCGCACGCGTCAAAGCGGCGCTGGCGACCCTCGAACGACCGGAGACAAACCCATGACGAGCGTCGTCGTCGCCGTCGCCGTGGCCGTGGCCGTGCAGTGCAGTGCCTGCCGCTGCGCTGAACGCGCGACCCGTCGCAAGGCGGCTCGGCCGCTCGACCGAATCGCCGCGGACAAGTTCCACGGGTCATCTCAGTAGTTCCTCTAAGTGGAACGGTGTTCTTTTAGTTGAACCGATGCGCGTTCGCCCGTAAACTTTTCGATCGCCGGCGCGTCCGGTCCCACAGACTCCGGAGGCCTCAGGTGGATCGACGCTGGACAGTATGGATCGCTCGCGCCGCGCTGCTGGCCGGCGGGATCGCGGCAACGCTGGCGCCGCTCGCGGCGAGCGCGCAGGCGACCGACCCGCACCGCGCCCTCTACACCTACAAGGGCGCCGACCGCGACGCCAAGCTGCTCGAGCGCGCCAAGGCGGAGGGCACCGTCTCGGTCTACACCTCGCTCGCGCCGACCGAGGCGGCGCCGCTGGTCGAGGCGTTCGAGAAAAAGACCGGCATCAAGGTGCAGATGTGGCGCGCGCTGTCCGACGGCGTGGTGCAGCGCGCCCTGTCCGAGGCGCGCGGCAAGCGCCACGCGGCCGACGTGATCGAGACCAACGGCCCCGAGATGGAGGCGCTGGCGCGCGAGCAGTTGCTGGCCGAGTTCCACAGCCCCTACCTGGCCGACCTGCCGCCCGCCACGCTGCCGAAGCACGGGATGTGGGTGCCTGACCGGCTCAACTTCTTCGTCGTCGCCTACAACACCAACAAGGTCAAGCCCGAGGATTTGCCGAAGACCTACGAGGGTTTTCTCGACCCGAAATGGAAGGGCCGGATCGCGCTCGAGGCGACCGACGCCGAGTGGATGGGCGGGATGGTCAAGACCTGGGGCGAGGCGCGCGGCATGGCCTTCATGCGCAAGCTCGCCGACATGAAGCCCGACATGCGCAAGGGCCACGTGCTGCTGGCGCAGCTCATCGCCTCGGGCGAGGTCGAGGTCGGCCTGACGGCCTATCACGCCAACGCCGAATCGTTCAAGAAGCGCGGCGCGCCGGTCGCCTGGGCGCCGGTCGAGCCGGTGATTGCGCGGCCGCAGGGTGTGGGCGTGCTGCGCCAGGCCCCGCACCCGAATGCGGCGCTGCTGTTCGCTGACTTCCTGCTTTCGCCGGAGGCCCAGACGATGCTGGCCGGCATGGGCCGCACCCCGGTCAGCCGGCTGGTCAAGACCGATACCAGCAGCCTGCGCTACGTGATGTCGGACCCGGCCGTGGTGCTCGACGAGAACGACAAGTGGCAGAGCCTGTGGGACAAGCTCTTTCTCGGCAAGTAACCCCGGCCCGCGGGTCGCGCATCAGGAAATCTTCATGACGAAACTCAAACTCGCAGCGGCCGGACTGGCCCTGTGCCTCGCCGGCGCCCCGGTGTCCGCGCAGACCTGGGCCCCGACCAAGAACGTCGAGATCGTGGTCGGCTCGGCGCCCGGCGGCAGCAACGACAAGACCGCGCGCGCGGTCGAGAAGATCGTCAGCGCCAAGAAGCTGCTGCCCGGCACCCTGACCGTGGTCAACAAGCCCGGGGGTGGCGGCAACCTGCAGCTCAGCTACATGGCGCAGCACGCCGGCGACCCGCACGTCATCATGGTCACGACGCCGACCCTGCTGTCGGCCCACATCACCGGCAACAGCCCGCTCGGCGTCGGCGACTTCACGCCAATCGCCTCGATGGTCAACGACTACGTCGTGTACGCCGTCAATGCCGAGTCGTCGATCAAGACCGGCAAGGACCTGGTCGACAGGCTCAAGAAGGATCCGCGCTCGGTCTCGATCGGCTTTTCGACCGGCCTCGGGACGCACAACCATATCGCGGCGGCGCTGCTGATGAAGACCATCGGCGGCGATCCGAAGGTGCTCAAGGTGGTGGCGTTCAAGGGCGCGGCCGAGGCCATCACGACGTTGATGGGCGGTCACATCGACATGGTCACCACGGCGGCCGGCAACGTCGCGCCGCACGTGGCCAGCGGCAAGCTGCGGGTGGTGGCGGTCGCCGCGCCCAACCGCATGGTCGGCGAGATGGCCTCGGTGCCGACCTGGAAGGAGCAGGGCGTCGACCTCGTCTGGGGCAACTGGCGCGCGATCATGGGACCGAAGGGCCTCACGCCCGCGCAGGTCGCGACCTGGGAAGGCGTGCTGCGCAAGGTGGTCGAGTCGCCCGAATGGAAGCAGGACCTGGCGCAGAACTACTGGAGCGACGACTTCACCACCGGCGAGCAGCTGAAGAAGGACCTGGCCTCGGACACGGCGGCGATGCGCACCGTGCTGGTCGAGCTCGGCCTGGCCAAGTAGCGCCGACGCGTCGAGGATGAAGTCCGACCGCTATGTGATCGCGGGCGCGTTGTTGCTCGCGGCCGTCTATTTCTACGCCACCGAACAGATCCCGACGCTGCAGATCGGCGACCCGATGGGCGCCAAGGCGATCCCGCGCCTGCTCGGCGTGGTGCTGCTGGTGAGTGCCGGCCTGCTCTGGCTCGAGATGCGGCTGGCGGCGCGCGAGCCGACGCCCGGCGCGACACCGGGCGCGCCCGATGACGCTGCGCCAGCGACGCAAAGTCATTGGCCGGTGGTGGCCGGCGTGGTGGCGTGGACGGCGCTCTATTTCGCGGCCTTCGAGACGCTCGGCTACGCCCTGGCCACCTCGGTCTACCTGATCGCGCTGACGGCGTATTTCAACCCCGGGCGCTGGCTCGCCAACGTCTCGACCTCGGTGCTGTTCAGCGTCGTTAGCTACCTCGCCTTCACCCGGCTCTTCGGCGCGCAACTGGCCCCCGGCCTGCTGCCCTTCTGACCCGCGCGATGGAAACCCTCGGCCACATCCTGAACGGCTTCGCGGTCGCCGCGCAGCCGATCAACCTCTGGTACACCTTCGTCGGCGTGCTGATCGGCACCATCGTCGGCATCCTGCCCGGCATCGGTCCGGCCGCCAGCATCGCGATGCTGATCCCGATGACCTTCGGCATGGACCCGACCTCGGGTCTCATCATGATGGCCGGCATCTACTACGGCACTAAGTACGGCGGCTCGACCACCGCGATCCTGATCCGCACCCCCGGCGAGGCGGCCTCGGTCATGACCTCGATCGACGGCTACGAGATGGCGCGCAACGGCCGCGGCGGCGCGGCGCTAGCGGTCGCGGCC
>JBDSZM010000360.1:0-8848 GCA_039925165.1 Burkholderiaceae bacterium | reverse complement strand
GCCCACCTCGTCGACAAGGCTGCGGCCGCGGCCACCGGGCTGCGGGGTCGGGCTCGCTCCAGGCCTCGACCGCGGCGCCCAGGCAGCGGCACTGCATCTCGCCCTCGACCACCGGCAGCGTGGCCAGTACGACGCCCATGCCATGCCGCTCGGCCGCGAGCGCGCCGACCTGGCGTTGCCAGCTCGGACCCGTTCGTCTCGACCGTCTCGACGCGCGCGCAGCGCCTCGTTCTGGAAGACGAGTTCAGGCCTCACTTGCGCGGCGACCTGCGGGTGATGAGGTCGAACGCTCTAAAAGCCTTTGGTGCGAGCGCTACGCATCGGCGTCAAAGCGCCGGCGCGAGCCTCCCCAGGTAGGCTCGCACCCGCGCATCGCGGCTCAGTTCCGGCAAGGTCGGCGCGTGCTTCAGGCGGCTCACGCCCGACTCGTCCTTGTGGACGAAGATGAAGCGCTCGCAGACCTCGGCCAGGATGTCCATGTGCACGGGCTCGTTCGGATGCAGGCACAGGAACACGAGCCGCCCCTGCGCGCGTAGCTGCCGGAAGAAATCGAGCATGAAGCCGATGTAGCCGTCCTGGGTGTTGAACTGCGGTTCGTCGAACAGATGCACCTGGACGCACGTGCTGGCTGCGCGTTCGAGCATCGCATTAGGCTTGTTGCGGGTGAAGGAGCGCAGCTGGTACGACTGGTGGTAGTGCAGCGCGAGCCGGTCGCGCTCGCGAAAGCGTACCTGGTGAATGTCTTGCCCCGCCACGAGCACGCGGCCGCCGCTCGGCAGGTTACCCCCGGTGATCAGCTCGAACAGGGTCGTCTTGCCGGCGCCGTTGGCGCCCATGACGCCGATGATCGAGGGCTCGGCAACCTCGAAGTCGGCTTCAAGCGAGAAGGTGGTCTGGCGCTTCAACCAGCCGCGGCGGTACTGCTTGGTCAGGCCCTCGACGCGCAACAGCGGGGTGTTCTCCGTGGCGGCCACTTCATATCCCCAGCAGCCGGCGCTGCAACACAGCGTCGGCGCGCAGCGCCGCAGCGCTGCCTTCATGAACGATGCGGCCCTGGTGCATCACGTAGGCGCGGTCGGCCACGGCCAGTGCGCTCTCGACGTTCTGCTCGACCAGCAGCACGGCAACGCCTTCGCGCTTCAGGCGCGTCACGGTGGTCATCACGTCCTGCACGACCTTCGGCGCGAGGCCCTGGCTCGGCTCGTCGAACAGCACCAGACCGGGAGCGCCCATCAGCGCGCGCGAAATTGCGACCATCTGCATTTCGCCGCCCGACAAGTTCTCGCACTCGCGTGTCATCAGGTATTCGAGCGCCGAGAAAATCTCGAAACATTCCTTCTCGCTCCAGGCCCGAAAACGCGTGTGCTTCACCGCGATGCGCAGGTTGCGCGCCACCGTCAACGTCGGGAAGATGCGCCGGTCGTCGGGGACCCAGCCGATGCCCATTCCGGCGATGCGGTGCGTGGGCAACCGCGTGATGTCGACGCCGTCGAAGCGGATGGAGCCGCGGCTCGGCGGCGTCAGCCCCAGGATCGAGCGCAGCATGGTCGTCTTGCCCGCGCCGTTCGGGCCGAGCAGGGCCACCACCTCGCCGGGCGCGATCGAGAGCGACACGCCGAACAGCGCCTGCGTCTCGCCATAGAACGTCTCGATGGTGTCGATCCCCAGCATGGCTTCGTCGGCGCGAAGTTTGAGGACCGCGCTCATTCGGAGACCTCCGCGCTGCGCGCTGCGGTGTTTCGGCCTTCGGAGCGGCCGTGCGATCTCATGCCAGCATCCCCAGGTTGGACCGCTGCACCCAGGGGTTCTCGCGCAGCTGATCTGGCGTCCCCTCGGCGATCACCTGCCCCCAGTGGATCACCGAGATGCGGTCGGCCAGGCCGAACAGGAAGCGCATGTCGTGCTCGATGATCACGATCGTGAGTTGCCGCTTCAGCGTCGCGATCAGCTCGGCAACGCGCGCCGTGCCCTCGGCACCCAGGCCGGCGGTCGGCTCGTCGAGAAACAGCAGGCGCGGCTCGGTGGCAAGCGCGACGCCGATCTCGAGCGCGCGCCGCTCGCCGTACGACAGCGCGCCGGCCTGCGCATCGGCCTTCGCCGCGAGACCGACGCGCTCCAGCACCGCGTATGCCGCGTCGCGTGCGGCCGTGTCACTGACGAAGTCAGACCACATCGAGAAGCCGCGGCGACGCACACCGGGCGAGGCGATCAGCACGTTGTCGAGCGCTGTCTCGTCGTCGAACAGATTCATGATCTGGAACGAGCGCGACAACCCCTTGCGCGCGATCTTGCGCGGCGACAGCCCGGTGATGTCTTCCCCGGCAAAACGCACGCTGCCGCGGTCGGGCTTGAAGCGCCCGGTCAGGACGTTGAAGCACGTCGTCTTGCCGGCCCCGTTGGGGCCCATGATGCCGGTGAGCTCGCCCTCTTCGAACTTCAGCGAGATGCTCTCCAGCACCACCTGGTCACCGAAACGCTTGTGCAATTGATTGGCTTCGAACAGCGCCACGCTCATGTCTCCCGGGTCTGTGCCGTGAGCGGCACGTTGTTGTGTTGGCGACGCGCGAGCAACGCGCGCCGCGCCCGCCAGGCCTGCCAGCCGCCCGCCACGCCGTCGGGCTGGAAGAGCACCATCACGATGAAGACCAGGCCGTACCAGAGCAGCCAGGTCTCGGTGTAGGCGCCGAGCAAGTCTCGGGTCAGGATGAAGACCAGCGCGCCGATCACCGGCCCCCAGAAACTGACGAGACCGCCACCGATCAGCACCATCATCACGACGAAGCCGGAGCTGTGCAGGCTCATCACGTTCGGGTAGGCCGATTGCTGCGCCATTGCGAACAGCGCACCCGCCAGCCCCGCGATCGATGCCGAAATCGTGAACGCGAGCCACTTGTAGAGCCACACGTTGTGGCCAACGAAGGCAGCGCGCATCTCGTTTTGCTTGATGGCCCGCAGTACGCGCCCGAACGGCGAGTTGACGAGCCGCCACAGCCCCACCAGCGCGAGCGCGAACACCGCGAGCGCGAAGTAGAAGAAGGCCTGGTTGCTGCGCAGCGAGAGCTCGATCACCCCCAGCGACAGATCGGGGCGCTTGATGTTGAGCAGCCCGTCTTCGCCACCGGTCACGGTATGCCACTTGCCCGCAATGAACCAGAACACCTGGCCGAAGGCGATCGTGAGCAACGCGTAATAGATGCCGCGGCGATGCGAGATGAAGGCCGCGACCAGCGCGCCCACCAGCGCAGCGATCAGCACGGCGCCCATCATCCCCATCAACAGGCCAGCACCGGCGCGCAACTGCAGCAGACCGAATGCGTAGGCACCAATGCCGAAGTACGCGCCATGCCCGAACGACGGCAGCCCGCCGTAGCCGAGCAACAGGTTGTGGCCAAGCGCGAACAGCATCCAGATCATGATTTCAAGCGCCAGGTACTGGTACAGCCCGACATGGCTGAGCCACAGCGGCGTGCTGGCCAGCACGGCCACGGTGATCAACATGGGCGGGGTGACGAGCGGTGCGTGACGAGGTCGACTGAGCATGAAGTTGCGGTGCAGGCGAAATTAATACTGGACGCCATGAAATGTATGTTCTATTCTTGGAACATACAAGAACGTTTGTTCTTAATCCGCGATCTGGTTTGCACCAGGACCCTGAACGCATGAGCCAGTCCACTACTTACGAAGAACTGAAGGACGCGATCTCGGGAACCTACCCTGACATGTCGCGCCAACTGCAGCGCATCGCGCGCTTCGCGCTGGAGCGACCGAACGAGCTCGCCCTTGGCACGGTGGCGGTCGTCGCCGAGGCGGCGCAGGTACAGCCCTCGTCGTTGATCCGGTTCGCGAACGCGCTCCAGTTCAGCGGCTTCTCAGAGATGCAGCAGCTGTTCCGCGGCCACCTGGTCGAACGTTCGCGCAGCTACCGCGACCGCATCGACCAGTTGCGCCGCCAGGGCCAGGCCGGTGACACGGGCGGGGTTCTGAACCAGTTCGTCGGCGAGGCCGTCGCCGAACTCGGTCACCTCGAAGAAAGCGTGCGGGCCGCCGACGTGACCGCCGCCGTGAAGATGATCTGCAGTGCGAGCCGGGTCTATGTGCTGGCGCAGCGGCGCGCCTTCCCGGTCGCGTGCTATCTGTCGTATGCGCTGAGCCAGCTCGAACTCAAGGCCTACCTGCTCGATGGCATGGGCGGCATGCTGGGCGAATCTCTGCGCAGCATTACCCCCGACGATGTGCTCATCGTCACCAGCTTTCACAGCTACACGCAGGCGGTGATCGACGCGGCCGCCGATGCCCACGAACGCGGCATTCGAGTGATCGCGATCACCGACAGTGCGCTGTCGCCACTCAAGCCTTCGGCGCGCCTGTGCTTCGAGCTCGGCCCATCGTCGGACCGGCCCTTCCGCTCGCTCGTCGCACCGTTGTGCCTGGCCCAGGCACTGGTCGTGACGGCTGGGCACTTGCTGGCCGCCGCGCCTGCCCAGGGCCGCGCCACGGCCCGACCCAAGCAGACGGCCAAGACGTCGACCCGGAAGTCCATCGGAGCCGGCGCATGACGGCCACGGCCTTCGAAACCGACGCGAAGCGCCCGCTCGACCTGATCTGCGTCGGCCGCGCCGCGGTCGATCTGTACGGAGAGCAGATCGGCGGCCGGCTCGAAGACATGCAGTCGTTCGCGAAGTACCTCGGTGGCTCGCCGGCCAACACCGCCGTCGGCAGCTCACGCCTGGGGCTGCGCTGCGCGATGCTGAGCCGCGTCGGCGATGAGCACAACGGGCGCTTTGTGCGCGAAGCGCTCGCCGCCGAAGGCGTCGACGTATCGCAGTTGCGAACCGACCCGACGCGGCTCACGGCGCTGGTGTTTCTCGGCATCCGAGACCGCGCGACCTTCCCGCTCGTGTTCTACCGCGACCACTGTGCCGACATGGGCCTGTGCGTGGACGATGTCGACCCGCAGTTCATCGCTTCGGCACGTGCCCTGCTGATCTCGGGCACGCACCTGTCGCAGCCCAGCACCCGCGCCGCCTGTCTCGCGGCGATGCGGGCGGCGCGGGTGCTGGGCACGCGCGTTGTGCTCGACATCGACTACCGACCGGTTCTATGGGGCCTCACCGCGCCGGGACTGGGCGAGCAACGCTACGTCAAGTCGGACCCGGTCAGCCAGAACCTGCAAAGCGTGCTGCCGCTGTGCGATCTGATCGTCGGCACCGAAGAAGAGATCCACATCGCCGGTGGCGACACCGACAACCTGGCGGCGCTGCGGCGCATCCGCGAGCTCTCCACCGCCCTGATCGTGATGAAGCGCGGGCCGATCGGCTGCGTGGCCTTCGAGGGGAACATTCCGGCCCGCGTGGAAGACGGCGTGGCCGGGCCCGGCTTTCCGGTCGAAGTGTTCAACGTGCTCGGCGCAGGCGATGCCTTCATGGCCGGCCTGTTGCGCGGCTGGGTGCTCGATGAGCCGCTGGTCGATGCGCTGCGCTATGCGAACGCCTGCGGTGCGATCGTCGTGTCGCGTCACGGCTGTGCCCCGGCCATGGCGAGCTGGGTCGAGCTGACGCACTTCCTGCGCCACGGCTCGTCGCATCTGCAGCTTCGCGACGACGCCTTGCTCGAGCACCTGCATCGCGCGTCGACCCGGCACCGACACTGGCCCGCGCTCGCGGTCCTGGCCTTCGACCACCGCGCGCAGTTCGAGGAGATCGCCACCCGACAAGCCGCGCCGCTCTCGCGGGTCGGCGAGTTCAAGGCGCTGGTCGCGCGCGCGGCCGAGCATGGCTACCTTGCCGCGCGCACACAGCATCGCGCCCGGCGACCGCGCCAGGCGTTCCCCGAAGCCGGGGTGATCGTCGACGGTCGCTTCGGCCAGAGCGTGTTGCCGCCGCTGACCGGCATGGGCTGGTGGGTGGCGCGGCCGGTCGAGCTGCCGGGCTCGCGGCCGCTCGAGTTCGAAGACGGCGCCAACGTCGGCTTGGCCCTGCGCACCTGGCCTCAGGAGCACGTCGTCAAGTGCCTGGTCTCTTACCACCCGGATGACGACACGACCCTGGCGCACCAGCAGATGGCGCAGGTCACGGCATTGGCCGTAGCCTGCCACGCCAGCGGGCACGAGCTGCTGCTCGAAGTGATCCCGCCGCGCGAGATGCCCGCCACCGCCAACACACTGGCGCGCGCCATGCAGCAGTTCTACGAAGCGGGCATCCGGCCCGACTGGTGGAAACTGCCGCCCCCCGCGGACGCCGCCGCCTGGCGCCACATCGACGCGGTGATCGAAACCCACGACCCGCTGTGCCGCGGTGTGCTCCTGCTGGGCATGGAGGCGAGCGAAGACGAACTGCGCCGCGGCTTCGGGGCCGCCGCCGCGCAGCCCTGGTGCAAGGGATTCGCGGTCGGCCGCACGCTCTTCGCCGACGCGGCGGCGGCATGGTTCGCAAACGAGCTCAGCGACACCGACGTCGTCGACCAGATCGCCAAACGCTACGAACGCCTGATTCACCTGTGGTGCGACGCGCGCGCCCAACCTGCGCCTGAGCTCCCACCCGTCCTCACCAAGGAAGCGACTTCATGACACAGACCATCGGATTCATCGGCCTCGGGATGATGGGCCACGGCATGGCCAAGAATCTGCTCGCCAAGGGCTACGCGGTCCGGTTGCACGTGCACCGCAACCGCGCCAACCTGCACGACCTGTTCGACGCGGGCGCGACCGAGGCGGTCAGCCGCGCCGAACTAGCGCACGGCGCGGACGTGGTGATCGTGTGTGTGACCGGCTCGCCCCAGGTCGAAGAGATCGTCTACGGCCAGGACGGCCTGCTCGCGGCTTCGGCCCGGGGGCTGATCGTGATCGACACCTCGACCGCGGAACCGGCCTCGGCCGCGCGCATACGCAACGCCTTCGCCGAGCGCGGCGTCACCTACATCGACGCGCCGCTCGCGCGCACCCCGAAAGAAGCCGAAGAGGGTCGCCTGAACACGATGGTGGGCGCCGAAACGGCCGACTTCGAGCGGGTGCGCCCGGTGCTGGCGGCGTTCTGCGAAAACATCTTCCACGTCGGGCCGCCGGGCCATGGGCACGTGCTCAAGCTGATCAACAACATGCTGGCCATGACAACGGCCGCCGCAATCGCCGAGGCCGTCGCAGCCGCCGCCAAGAGCGGTCTGTCGTTGCAAAAGCTGTTCGACGTGGTGTCGGTCGGCGGCGTGAACTCCGGCATCTTCCAGATGATGCTCGGCGGTGCGCTGCGAGGCGACCTGACGGGGCTGAAATTCGCGATCGGCAATGCGCAAAAGGATCTGCGCTACTTCACCCACCTGACCGAGATGTTGCCCACCACCAGCTTCGTCGCCGAGGCCGCGCACCAGAGCTTCGTGCAGGCCGCCAACCTCGGCCTCGGCGACAAGTTCATCGCGTCGCTGCTCGAGGCGCAGGAGCGGCTCAACGACGTGCAGATCGTGCCCCGCTGAATTCACCCCCAGGAGACAACCATGAATGACGACAAGACGATCGCCGCGCCGGCCCAGCCCGCGCTCATCATGCCGACCCGGCGCACCCTGCTGAAGGCCTCGGGCCTGGCGGTGGCGGGCGCCTCGTCGTTCTTCGGGCCGTGGGCGCACAACCGCGTCTGGGCGCAGAGCGCCAGCACCAAGCCGCTCGTGATCGGCCTGACGATGGACGCCTCGGGCCAGTACGCGGCCAGCGGCGGTGAAGAGCGGCTCGGCGCGATGATGGCGATCAAGGAGTTCAACGACAAGGGCGGCGTGCTCGGGCGCCACATCGAGGCGATCCACATGGACACCGAGACCACGCCGGCCACCGGATCGCGCGTGGCCGAACGCATGATCACGCGCAACGAGGTCGCGTTCATGATCGGCGCGCTGCACTCGGGCGTGGCCAACGCGATCTCGCAGGTCGCACAGAAGTACGGCTGCATCTTCCTGAATACCAACTCCAGTTCGCCGACCGAGGCGGGCAAGGATTGCCATCGCACCAAGTTCGTCTGGGACGGCAACGGCACGAACTTCGCGCATGCGATCGTGAAGAACTCGATCAAGGTCAATGGCAAGAACTGGGTGCTGCTGACCAACGACTACGTCTGGGGCCACAACACCTCGAAGGCAACGCGCGCGATCGTCGAGGCCAACGGCGGCAAGATCGTCGAGGAGCTGCTGGTGCCGCAGAACACGCGCGACTTTTCTTCATATCTGCTCAAGCTGCAGCAGCTCAAGCCGAACGTGGTCGCGACTGCGGTCGGTGGCGACGACATCAAGGCACTGCGCCAGCAAGTCGTGCAGCTGAGCCTGCAGAAGTCGATGGCCTGGGTCAATAACCAGCAGGACTGGCCCGATGTTTACGGCCTCGGCCCGGAGTCGATCTTCGGCGTATTCGGCACCACCTGGTATTACCGGCTCGACCTTCCGGGCGTGAAGGAGTTTGTGGCCGCGTACCAAAAACAGTTCCCCGGCATGGCGATCAAGGTGCCGGGCAATGTCTATCACAACGCGTACATGTGCACGCGCGAACTGCTTCGCTGCGTCGAAGAGGCGGGCACGACGCAGAACATCGCGGTCATCAAGAAGCTCGAGGGTCGCAAGATGAGCGCGCGCGACCGGATGCAGCACTTCGACGCCTGGATCGACCCTGTGACCCATCAGTGCCAGCAGACCATCTACATGGCGAGCTACAACGACGCGCCGGCCGAGAAGGACGATCTCTTCAAGATTCTTGCCAACGTCGACCCGAAGGACGTGGTCGACACTGACGCCTCCAAGATGTGCAAGCTGGAGTCGTACGACGCGACGCCGAGCTACCAGCAATAGCACTGGGCAATGGATACGCTGCTGTCATTGATCC
>JBDSZM010000359.1:0-4813 GCA_039925165.1 Burkholderiaceae bacterium | reverse complement strand
CGGCGAGGAAGGCCCGTACACCGAGCGGCGCCGACGCCGGCAGGCCGCGCGACGCGAAGTACAGGTCGATCGCGAACACGCTCATGCCGATCGCGCCGAGCGGCACCAGGCCGATCTCGACATGGCGTTTGCTGAGCGTCTCGCACAGCAGCGAGCCGGTGCCGATGCCGATCGAGAACACCACCAGCAGCAGCGACGCGACCTGCTCGTCGCCGTGCAGCACGTCCTTGGCGAACGCGGGGAACTGGCTCAGGAACACCGCGCCGAAGAACCACATCCACGAGATGCCGAGCAGCGAGCGGAACACCACCAGGTTGCCGTGGGCCAGACGCAGGTTGCGCCAGGTCTCGGTGAGCGGGTTCCAGTTCATGACGAGGCCGGGGTCGGTGCTGGGCGAGGGCGGGATGGCCTGCGCGACCGCGCGCCCGGCGAGCGCCAACGCCAGGCAGCTCCACGCCACGTAGTGAGCGCCGACCCCGGGCAGCGCGATCAGCAGTCCGCCGGCCAGGCTGCCCAGCAGGATCGCGACGAAGGTGCCCATCTCGACCATGCCGTTGCCACCGGTCAGCTCGCGCTCGTTCAGGTGCTGCGGCAGATAGGCGAACTTGACCGGGCCGAAGAGCGTCGAGTGCAGCCCCATCAGCAGCACGCAGCCGAGCAGCAGCACCACCCGTTGCTGCAGCAGGCCCCACGCCGCGAGCAGCATGATCGCGACCTCGAGCCACTTGACGAAGCGGATCAGCCGGGTCTTGTCGAACTTGTCGGCAAGCTGCCCGCTGGTGGCCGAGAACAGCAGAAACGGCAGGATGAAGAGCGCGCCGATCAACAGCCCGGCCATGTTGGCGGGCAGCCACGCGACCTGCAGCTGGTAGGTCAGCATCACCGTCACGGCAAACTTGAACAGGTTGTCGTTGCCGGCGCCGAGGAACTGGGTCCAGAAGAAAGGCGCGAAGCGGCGCTGGCCGAGCAGCGCGAACTGGTTCGGGTGGGCCTGGGCGAGGCTGGGCTCGATGTCGTGCTTCAAGCGGTCTCCCGAACTTCCGTCGTCGATCGTGGCGGTGACCGGACCGCCCCGTGGCTCAGGCCGGCCGCTGTTCGAGCAGGAAGTTGGCGCCGTCGTACTGGCCCAGCACCTCGACCAGATAGGGCAGCAGTTCCAGCAGCCGGTCGTGCAGGGTGTAGGGCGGGTTGATGACGAACAGGCCGCTGCCCGACAGACCCCAGCCCTGCGCATCGGGCTTCTGTACCGTCAGGCGTGCGTGCAGCCAGCCCTTGGGCGCGAGCGATTCGAGCCGCTTCGGCAGCTGTGCCGCCTCGAGCTTGGTGACCTGCGGATACCACACCATGTAGACGCCGGCGGCGAAGCGTGCGAGCGCCTCGCGCAGCGATGCGACGACGCGCGGATAGTCGCGTTGGCCCTCGTAGCTCGGGTCCATCAGCACGGCGGCGCGGCGCGACGATGGCGGAACCTGGCCCTTGAGGCCGTCGAAGCCGTCGGTGTCGTAGACCTGCGCGTGCGCATTGCCTTCGAGGTACGAGGCGAGGATGCGGTGGTCGGTGGGGTGCAGTTCGAACGCGCGCAACTGGTCCTGCGGGCGCAGCAGCATGCTGGCGAATCCGGGTGAGCCCGGGTACTGCTCGAGCCGCCCGCCCGGGTTGAAGGAGCGGACCGCGGCCACGTAATCGGCCAGCTCGGGCGGCAGGTCGTCACGGCTCCAGAGTCGGCCGATGCCGCCTTCGAACTCGCCCTTCTTCTGCGCGTACCGCCCTTCGAGCGAGTAGCCACCGGCGCCGGCGTGGGTGTCGACGAGCCGGTACGGCGTGTCCTTGGCATTCATGTGCCGCAGCACCATGGTCAACACCAGGTGCTTCAGCACATCGGCGTGGTTGCCCGCGTGAAAAGCGTGGCGGTAGGCGAGCATGGAAACGTCCGGACTGTGTGCGAGCCCGGACTGTACGGCCGTCGAGGCGGCGGCCGCCGACCCGTCAGGCCGGGATGCGCAGCAGCTGGCCCGGGTAGATCTTGTCCGGGTTCGACAGCATCGGTTTGTTCGCCTCGAAGATCTTCATGTAGTCGTTGGCGTTGCCGTATTGCGCCTTGGCGATCGCCGACAGCGTATCGCCTTTGACCACCGTGTAGTAGCCAGATTCGGCGGCTGGCTGGCTGACGGTCATCATGTCGTTGACTTTGGCCACGCCGTGCACGTTGCCGCAGCAAAGGATGATCTTCTCCTTGGTTGCCTGGTCGGCCGCCACCCCGGCCACGGTCACCGTCCCGCTGGCGCCGTCGAATTTGACGTCCAGGCCGTCGGCGTTGAGGTTCTGGCTTGCGATGTAGGTCTCGATCGCCTTTCCTGCGGTTTCGTTGGCCTGATCCGGCGACGGGCCCGCAGCGGCCGGCGCAGTCGCGGGCGTCGCCGCCGCAGCGTTTTTGATGCCGAACAGTTTCTCTCCAGCTTCCTTGAAAAAACTCACGATGCCCATGCCACGCTCCTTGTTGATTGACGGGGCATTCTGGCCGGCTCGACCGGCGCGATCTGTCGGACACGATGCTGCCCAGGCGTGGGTGTTCGTGGGACGCCGCGCCGGCGGCAGCGACCTCGGACGGCACTCGGTCGAGGGGTCGGCCCGACCCTCCAACTGCGGGTGACTGGGGCCTTTACACTGGGATGACAATCCCGCCCGAAGGCAGCTGCAGGTGCTTGCGTCCGGCTGGAACGTGCTTTGCCGCGGCCTCCTTTGTCACCGGTGCCGAGCACCGCGTCGCCGGCTTGCGCCCCAGGGCCGCGCAACCGCCCGCGCGGTCCGAGGCGCCACCGAATTCGCAACCACCTTGACTGGACTCCCATGAACCGAACCGCGATGTACGACTTTCGCGCCAGCGTTCCCGCCACCTTGCGACACGAGCGCCTGAAGGTATGGGTGTCCCGGGTCGCCGAACTGACCGAAGCGCGCGACGTCTACTGGTGCGACGGCAGCGACGCCGAGTACCAGCGGCTGTGCGCGCAGCTGGTGAGCGCCGGAACCTTTACCCGACTCAATCCCGAACTGCGTCCCAACAGCTACCTGGCGCGCAGCACGCCGAGCGACGTGGCGCGCGTCGAGGACCGCACCTTCATCTGCGCGGAGCGCCAGGAAGATGCCGGCCCCACCAACAACTGGGTTGCGCCGGCCGAGATGCGTGCCCTGCTCGAGACCGGCACGCCGGGCGGCGCGAAGGGACTCTTCCAGGGCGCGATGCGCGGCCGCACGATGTACGTCGTGCCGTTCTCGATGGGCCCGCTTGGCTCTCCGATCGCGCACATCGGGGTCGAGCTGTCCGACAGCCCGTATGTCGCGGTCAACATGAAGATCATGACCCGCATGGGTTCGGCGGTGCTCGACGTGTTGGGGAATGACGGCCACTTCGTGCCCTGCGTGCACACCGTCGGCGCGCCGCTCGAGCCGGGCCAGAAGGACGTGGCCTGGCCGTGCAACGACACCAAGTACATCGTTCACTATCCGAAGACGCAGGAGATCTGGAGCTACGGCTCGGGCTACGGCGGCAACGCGCTGCTCGGCAAGAAGTGCTTCGCGCTGCGCATCGCCAGCATGATGGGACGCGAGCAAGGCTGGTTGGCCGAGCACATGCTGATCCTCGGCGTCACCTCGCCCGAAGGTCGCAAGCACCACATTGCCGCGGCCTTTCCGAGCGCCTGCGGCAAGACGAATTTTTCGATGCTGATCCCGCCGGCCGCGCTGTCGGACTGGAAGGTCACGACCATCGGCGACGACATCGCTTGGATCAAGCCGGGCGCCGACGGTCGGCTGTACGCCATCAACCCCGAGGCCGGTTATTTTGGCGTTGCACCGGGGACCAACGACGAGACCAACCACAACTGCATGCAAAGCTTGAAGCGCGACGTGATCTTCACCAACGTCGCGCTCACACCGGACGGCGACGTGTGGTGGGAAGGCATGACGCCGACCGCGCCGGCCGAGCTGACCGACTGGCAGGGTCAGCGCTGGACGCCCGCGATCGCGAAGCAGACCGGCGCTGACGGGAAGCCAAGGACCGCGGCACACCCGAACGCGCGCTTCACCGTCGCGGCGATCAACAACCCGGCGCTCGACCCGGAGTGGGACAACCCGGCCGGTGTGCCGATCGACGCGTTCATCTTCGGCGGCCGGCGTTCGACCACCGTGCCGCTCGTGACCGAGGCGCGCAACTGGACCGAGGGCGTCTACATGGCCGCCACCATGGGCAGCGAGACGACCGCCGCCGCTGGCGGCCAACAGGGCGTGGTGCGGCGCGATCCGTTCGCGATGCTGCCCTTCGTCGGCTACAACATGAGCGACTATTTCCGCCACTGGCTCGACCTGGGCGCCAAGCTTCAATCGGCCGGCGCCGCCGCGCTGCCGAAGATCTACTGCGTCAACTGGTTCCGCAAGGGCGACGACGGCAGGTTCGTCTGGCCGGGCTACGGCGAGAACATGCGCGTGCTGCAGTGGGTGGTCGAGCGCATCGAAGGCCGCGGGCAGGGCGAGGACAACCTGTTCGGCATCACGCCGAGCTATCGCGACCTGAACTGGCAGGGCCTCGATTTCACGCCGCAGCAGTTCGAGCGTGTCGTCGGTGTCGACGCCAGCGCCTGGTCGGCCGAGCTGGCGCTGCACGACGACCTGTTCCGCACCCTCGCGCACCATCTGCCGGCCGAGCTGAACGACACCAAGGCGACGCTGCGCAGCCGTCTGGCCGCCTGAGGCCGCGACATGGCCACGCCCCAGCAGCAGCCACCGGCCCCGCGCAATGTCGCGCACGACCTGACCGACG
>JBDSZM010000358.1:0-4404 GCA_039925165.1 Burkholderiaceae bacterium | reverse complement strand
GACGACCTTGGTGCGGCGCACTCGGGAATTCGCCCTGCGGGCGGCCGGCCGGGCTCATGTGCTGCTGGCGGCGCGGGCCGCGCGGCTCACCACCACCCGGCCTTCGCTCGAGGTGGCCTGCCAGCCGAGCGGGCGCAGGGCATTGCGGAAGGCTTCCATCTGCGGTTCGCTCCAGCCGGTGGCGACGAAGCTGAGCTTGCCCGGCTCGAACCGCAGGCTCTCGACCGGCCCGCGATCGGCCGGCCAGGCGGCGGCGGCGGCCTGCAGCATCGGCTCGAGGTCGTTGTCGCCGGCCTTGCCGGCCAGCGTGCGCTGCGCCTGCGCCTCGCGCTGCATCACTGCGCCGGCGTCGCGCTGGACGTCGAGCGCGCTGACACGCGGGTAGGTCGTGCTGACCACGCTCTGGACCGCGGCGCGACGCTGCCGGAGCTGGTCGCGCTGCTGCCATGCGGCCAGATTCAAGCCGACGATCTGCGCCACCCCCAGGGCCGCGAGGCCGTAGCGCACCGGCCGCCAGGTCGGGCTCGCGAAGCGACGCAACGAATCGCGCAGGGCGCGCGCGCCGCGGGTCCGCGGCACGAGGTCGAACTGGCGCAGGTTCCACAGGCTGCGCGAGGCTTGCAGCAGGCGCTGCGCTGGCGCCATCACCGCCACCGGCGCGCCGAGCCAGGTCTCGGCCGCTGCGGCGGCACCCGCGGTGGCGCTCCAGCGGGTGCCTGGGGGCGCCGGGTCGGGCACGACCGCGCGCGCCAGCCCACCTTGCAACGGGATGCAGGCGACGCCGTCGGCGTGGGCCCAGCTCAGGTGGGGCTGTGGCTCGCCGACGCCGCTGTCAACGTCGAAGAAGTGCCCGCTCGGCGGGTCGTCGGGCCAGGCCGCCGGGACCACCCGCTCGACCCGCACCTCCGCCTGCTCGAGGCGCGCCAGTTCGGTGGCGAGCCAGCGCCGGTCGGTCGCGGCGATCCAGGTCGGCTGGCCCGCCGTCGCGCCCGGTGCCAGGGCCAGGTGGACCGCCTCGGTCTCGTCGAGCAGGGCTTCCTCGAGCACGCCGACCAGCGCGGCGCGCAGCCGGGCGGCCGGTGCCCGTGGCAGCACGATGCGGTGCCACGCCACGTCGGCGTCGCCCAGCACCGCGATCACGGTGCTGGCGGCCGGCAGCAGCGCAGCCGGACTCTCACCTTGGCTCAGCACGCTGCGGCCATCGGTGCTCACGAGGTAGCGGTACTCGGCGGCGCCGGAGGCCGCGATCGGCGCGGCCGTCTGCCCGGCGCGGATGCGCCGCCGGGCGGGGATCTGGAGGACGAGGATGGACATGGCGGGCAGGCTGCGGCGCATTGTAGGCAGCGCCCCTGCGGCCTCGAGCCCGGATGTAACCCTCGCGCGCGCTCGCTTTGCGGGTCGGGCGCTCCCGCTCAGGCGCCGCCCGGCTGGTGGCTCGAGACCCGCTCGCGTTGCAGCACGACGGCGTCGCGCGCGCCCTTGCGCTGGACCAGGCTCAGTTCCTCGAGCACCCGGTCGAGCAGCCGCAGCCGGCCGCGCACCTCGAAGTAGTTGGAGGTGGTGCCGAGCTGCTTCGGATCGGGTTTGCCGAGGGTGGGCAGCAACTGCTCGACCGCCGCCAGGTTGGCGAACGGCTTGCGCTGGCGGGTCTGCACCAGCCGTTCTGCGCTGCCGAGGTCGAGCCCCTTGATCACCGCCGCCAGCACTTCGCGCGGCGCGGTGTTGATGTTGAGCGGCGTCGGTTCGGGCAGCAACGCGACATAGGGGGCGAGCTGGCGCACCGTTTCGGCGTCGATCCAGAGCCAGCCGAGCTGGCCGACCGTGGCCGGCAGCAGCGGCGCGTTGGCGGCGCCGGCGCGCGCGTCGTTGAGCGCCACCGCGATGCGCGCAGCGACATCGGCCGCCAGCCCGAGGTTCTGGCACAAGCGCTCGAGCACCTGCTGCTCGGCCTCGACCACCTTGCCGTCGCGGCTGAGGTTCGTCAGGTTGTAGCGCGACTGGGCGTCGACGATGCTGCCCGACAGGAAGGCCTCGGGCGCGTCGTCGGTGTGGGCGCTGTCCACCGCCAGGAAGGTCGATAGCCGCGCCTCCTCGAACGGTGTCGCCCACGGCTGGTCGAGCGAGGTGACGCTGCCGCCGCCGCTCTTGGCGGCCTCTTTCAGGATCAGGCGGGCCCAGTCGAGGGCGCCGTTGAGCATCCAGGCGGCCTGGCTGCGCGCCCGCTCGGCCGCCTCGACCTGCACCGCACGCCACTGCTGCCACAGCATCGAGCCGGCCAGGGTCGTGACCAGCGTGACGATGATCATCGCGGTCAGCAGCGCCGCGCCGCGCTGGCCGCGCGCCTTCGGCACCCGGCTTTGCAGGAGTCGACGCGACGGGTTCATGGGTCGAGCAGGCTGTCGCGGGTGAGCGTGCCGGCGAGGCCGCTGCCCGGCGCGAACGTCAGGACGACGCGTACGCCCGACGGCAGCGCCTCGCGCGTCACGACCGGGGCCGAGGCACCGCCGGCCGGCGGCGCCACTGCCTCGGCGAGGTTGCCGGTCGACTGGCAATTGGCCCACTGGTTGCCCTGGAAAAAATAGACCTGCCACTGATCGAGTCCACTCAGCGTGCGCAGCTGGCCGGGCTCGGTGCCTTGCAGCTGCAGGCTCGCGAGCCAGCTGTCCTGCAGGGCACTGGCGGTGGTGACCGCCGGCCCGGCCCAGCGTTGCCAGACCGACCCGCCGACCTCGGCCCCGGCCGGGTCGGGCCGCAGCGCCCACACCACCACCTGCACGCCGTCCGGGGTGCGGCGGGTCAGCCGAACCGAGGCGCCGTCGCACATCAGGGAACGCGGCAGCAGGTTCGTCTCCTGCACGCTCGACAGGTCCTGCTCCCACTGCGCGAGGACGGTGTTGAGGCGCAGGGTCTGATCGAGCCGCTGCTGGCTGATGTCGCGGCTGCGCACGATGCCGTCGACGCCCTGCCAGGCCATCACCGCCATGACGGCCATGATGAACATCGCCACCAGCACCTCGATCAGAGTGAAGCCGGCGGCGGCCGGGCGCTGGCGTGCCGCACTCACAGCCCGAGCCCCACCAGCGTCGAGAGGGTGAGCAGATTGCGCCCGTCGGGATCGGCGATCAGCGCGTCGACGCGCCGGAAATTCGGGTTCGGAGTCGACCGCACCACCAGCCTGCCGGCGTAGCTGCGACCGAGCTGATCGCAGCTGAACTCGGTGTCGCCGATGTCGGGCCACTGGCGCGCGAGCTTGATCGCGGTCAGGCGGTTGTCGGCACACCACTGGGCCGCGCTCACGTCGGCCAGGCGCTCGGCGTTGTCGGTCAGGGCGCCCGCCGCCTTGATGCCAGCGCCCAGCGTCAGCGCGACGATGGTCAGCGCGACCAGCACCTCGATCAGGGTGAAGCCATCGGCGCGTCGGCGCGACGAGCCCTTCACCGCGGCACCTCTGCGGGCGGCTCGTCGACCACCACGAACGGTCCGAGCCCGTCGGTGGCGAGCGTCAGCCGCTGCTCGTCCAGACGCAGCACGATGCGTTGGGCGCCGATCAGCGGCTCCGGACCGAGCACCACCGCGCGCGCGCCGACGACCTGCGCCGACACCCCGCTGCCGAGCCACTGCGACGGCAGCCCGGTCGTGGCCGGCAGGCCGATGAACTGGAAGCCCTCCGTATCGGCCTGCAACGCGCGCGGCTCCCAGCGCGCGGCCAGCCCCGAGGCGCGGGCTTCGGCGCGTGCCGATTCGAGCAGGGCCGCCAGGCGCGCGGCTTCGTGCTCGAGCCTTGTCGCGGCCGGGTCGCGCAGCGCCAGCGTGGCGACGGCGCTCGCGATGGCGATCAGCGCCACCACGATCATCAGTTCGATGAGCGTGAAGCCGGCCTGGCGCGACTTCACCCGGCGCATGGTGTCAGGGCGCTGGCACGGTGCGCCGGCTACTGCCAGGAGCCGATCTCGGCATCCTTGCCTTCGCCGCCGATCACGCCGTCGGCGCCGAAGCTGTAGACGTCGATCTCGCCTTTCAGGCCGGGATAGGCGTACTGGTACGGGCGGCCCCAGGGATCGTTCGGCAGCTTGGCGACGTAGGACTTCCAGTTCGGCGGGATCGCGCCGACGCTCGGCCGGGCGACCAGCGCTTGCAGACCCTGTTCGGCGCTCGGGTAGCGCTGGTTGTCGAGCTTGTAGAGCTTGAGTGCGCCCATCAGGTTGTTGACGTCGGTGCGCGCGGCGGTCACGCGGGCATCGTCGGCGCGTTCCAGGACGTTGGGCACGATCAGCGCCGCCAGCACGCCGATGATGACCAGCACCACCATCAGTTCGATCAAGGTGAAGCCGGCCTGGACGGCGCGGCGGTGCAACGAGTGGAGATGCTTCATTGAGAAATTTGGAATGATGTCGCTTCCATGAT
>JBDSZM010000357.1:0-2986 GCA_039925165.1 Burkholderiaceae bacterium | reverse complement strand
TCTGCTGCAGCTGCTGCTGGCACTGAACCGCACCCCGGAGATGGCCGAGCCGCTGGGCTCGCTGCTGGCGCTCACGCCCGAGGCCGAGCGGCCGGTGCGCATCCTCGCTCTGCCGCGCATGTTTGCCCGCCCGGCCGACCGGGCGCAGGCGCCGGCGCTGCTCGAGCAGGCGCTGCAGCCCTATGCCGAGGCCCCGGCGACGCGCACTGCGGTGCGGGTGGCGCTGGGTCGCTCGTGGCTGCTGGCCGGCGATGCCGACAAGGCGCTCGACCACGCGCGGCGCGCACAGGCCGCCGATATCGCGGCCCAGGGCCCGGCGTTGCTCGCGATCGAATTGCTGGCGCAAAGGCCGGAAGCCCAGTCCATCGTCGCCGCTTATCTCGACCGCAACACTGCGACGGTACCGGTGCGGTTGGTCTACGTGCGCGCCCTCGCCGCGGCGCAGCGTTACTCCGAAGCCACCTCGCAGCTCGAGACACTCACGCGCGAGAACCCCGAACTCGCACCGCCGTGGCTCACGCTGGGCGCGCTGCACCTCGAGCTCAAGCACCCGGCGCAGGCCTCGACCGCCTTGCAGCGCTACGTCTCGCTGGTCCAGGCCGGCACGGCGCCGGGGGCGGCGCGGGGCGGCGACGATGCCGACGAGGACGCGGCCGAGGCGCCGGCCAATGCCGAGCAGGCACTGACTCAAGCCTGGATGCTGCTGGCGCAGGCGTCCGAGCAACAGGGCGACTACAAGACCGCAGAGGCGTGGCTGGCGCGCATCGACAATCCGCAGCGCGCGCTCGAGGTGCAGGTGCGACGCGCCTCGATGCTGGCGCGCCAGGGCAAGCTGGCCGAGGCCCGCGCACTGATCCAGCGGGCGCCCGAACAGACCCCCGCCCATGCGCGCGCCAAGTTGCTGGCCGAAGTGCAGCTGCTGCGCGAAGCCAAGCGCTGGGCCGACGCCAACCAGCTGCTGGCCGACGCCAACCGCAAGACGCCCGACGACGTCGACCTGCTCTACGAGCAGGCGATGGTCGCCGAAAAGTTGAACCGCCTCGACGAGATGGAGCGTCTGCTGCGCCGCGTGATGGAACTCAAGCCCGACCACCAGCACGCCTACAACGCGCTCGGGTTTTCGCTGGCCGAACGCAACCTGCGCCTGCCCGAGGCCAAGACGCTGATCGCCAAGGCGCTGTCGCTGAGCCCCGGCGAACCCTTCATCACCGACAGCCTGGGCTGGGTCGAATACCGACTCGGCAACCGCGAGGAAGCGCTGCGGTTGCTGCGCACGGCCTATGGCGCACGACCCGATCCCGAGATCGCGGCGCATTTGGGCGAAGTGCTGTGGGTGAGCGGCGAGCGCGACGAGGCGCGCCGCATCCTGCGCGACGCGCGCAGCCGCGACGCCGCCAACGACGTGCTGCGCGAGACCCTGGCGCGCCTGCGGGTCGACCTGTGAGGCGGTGCCTCGGGCAGGCGCTCGCCGCGGCCGCCATGGCGCTGCTCGGCGCGTGCGCGACGGTGCCGCCGCCGCAGGATGTGAGCACGACCAGCCTGTCGGGACGGCTTTCGGTGCGGGTCGATGCCACCGCCCAGAGCGCGGCGCGCAACGTCAGTGCGGCCTTCGAGCTGCGCGGCGACGACCGGCAGGGCCAACTCGACCTCAGCACCCCGCTCGGCAGTGTGCTGGCGCAGGCGCGCTGGGCGCCGGGCAGCGTCGTGCTCGCGACGCCGCAGGGCGAACGCAGCTTCGGCGATCTCGATGCCCTCACGCGCGAGGCGCTCGGCGAGAGCGTGCCGGTGCAGGCCCTCTTCGACTGGCTGCGCGGTCGACCCTGGCCGGGCGCGCCCAGCGTGGCGAGCTTTGCGCCGGCCGAGCCCGGCTTCCGCCAGCTCGGCTGGACCGTGAACCTGGCGCGATTCGACGAGGCCTGGATCGCCGCCGAGCGTGACGCCGCGCCCGCGGTACAAGTGCGTGCCAAGCTCGACCGTCCCTGACCGTGCGAGTCCCCTGATGCCGGCCCGATGACGCTGCGCGCGCTCTACGACGTGGCCGCGCCGGCCAAGCTCAACCTGTTCCTGCACGTCGTCGGCCGGCGCGACGACGGCTATCACCTCCTGCAGTCGGCGATGGTGCTGATCGAATGGCACGACACGCTGCAACTCGAACGCCGCGCCGATGCCAAGCTGGCGCGTCACGACCTGGGGGCCGCACTGCCCGCGGACGACCTGTGCCTGCGCGCCGCGCGGGCACTGCAGCGCGCGAGCGGAACCCAACTCGGCGCCGACATCTCGATCGACAAGCGCGTGCCCTGGGGCGCGGGCCTGGGTGGCGGGAGCTCGGACGCGGCGTCGACGCTGTTGGCGCTGAACCGGTTGTGGGGTCTGGGCTGGTCGCTCGAACGGCTGTGCGCCCTCGGCCTTGAGATCGGCGCGGACCTGCCGTTCTTCCTGCGCGGCCAGAACGCCTGGGTCGAAGGCGTGGGCGAGCGCATCACGCCGCTGCCGCACACGCCGCGCACCTTCGCAGTGGTCAAGCCCGCGCCGGGACTCGAGACACGGGCGGTTTTCCAGGCGACTGCGGGTCGGGTGCGCAGCGTTGCTGGTATCATCGCCGGCTTTATCGAGCCAGGCCCAGGGCGCAACGATCTCGAGCCAGCCGCGCAGGCGCTGTGCCCCGACGTGGCGGACGTCAAGCAGTGGCTCGAGGGAAAGTTCGGCAACGGCCGCATGACCGGTTCCGGGAGCGCGGTTTTTGCCACGGTCGACGACGCCGCGGCGGTGCTGCCGGCGCTACCGGTCGGTTGGGTCGGCAGTATCTGCCGCAGCCTGGCGCAGCACCCGCTGCACGGCTGGGCCGATTGAGAGAGTTTCGGGTGGGGCGCCGCAAGGCGCTCGACCTGTGTAGGGGAGTCGCCAAGTTGGTCAAGGCATCGGATTTTGATTCCGACATGCGAGGGTTCGAGTCCTTCCTCCCCTGCCACTGACCTGATCCCGGTGC
>JBDSZM010000356.1:0-3780 GCA_039925165.1 Burkholderiaceae bacterium | reverse complement strand
GCTGCGGCTTGTCCTTGTAGCGCTCGCGCATCTCCATCACCTTCGGGTTGATGGCCTTCATCTTGGCCATCGAGCGGTAGGCGGTGGCGTTGAGCCAGTAGAACGCGATCTTCAGCAGCACCACCAGGCCGACGATGGCCCAGCCCCAATTGCCGAGCATCTGGTGCAGCTGGGTCAGCAGCCAGAACAGCGGCTTGGACAGGATCGTGAACCAGCCGTAGTCCTTGACCAGCTCGAGCCCGGGCGCGAGCGCCGCCAGCTTGTTCTCTTCCTGCGGGCCGATGAACAGCCTTGCATCGAGCGCCTGGGTCGCGCCCGGTGCGATCGTGCCCAGCGGCACGAACATGCCGACCGAATAGGTGTTGGGCGCCACCTTGCCGGCATAGAACTCGCGCGTCCGCTGGGGCTCGCCCTCGCGGTCGAGCAGCCAGGCCGAGGCGAAATAGTGCTGCACCATCGCGACCCAGCCGCTGTCGCTGGTGATCTCGGACTCGAGCTTCTCGCCCTCCTTGCGCTTCTCGATCGTCTTGAAGTCGACCTTGCTGAACTTGTGCAGGTCCGAGTAGATGGCGGGGCCGGTGAAGGTGAAATAGAAGCTCGATTCGCCGGCCGGCGCATTGCCGTCGCGCACCAGTTGCAGGTACAGGCGCGGGCTGACCGGCGCGGCCGAGGCGTTGACGATCTCGTGGCGCACGCCGATCACGTAGTCGCCGCGCTTGAAGCTGTAGATCTTGCGCAGCTTGACCCCGTTGACCTCGGGCGACTCGAAGGTGACGTCGACGCTGTTGGCGCCGTCCTTCAGCGTGCGCTCGCCCGGCAGCAGCGTCATGGCGGTGTGATGGTTCGGCAAGCCGCCGCCGCCGGCCGGCGGTACCAGTCCGGTCTGTGCCACATACAGCCGCTCGGCCGACTGATCGAGCAGCACCACATGGCGGGCCCGATCGAACTGGTCGGCCTGGCGCAGCAGCTCGACCCGGACCAGGTCGCCGCCCTTGCTGTCGAGCGTGGCACGCACCAGGTCGGTCGTGACCACCGTCCGCTCGGCCGTCGGCGTGGCCGTCGCGGTGGCGGCCGCGGTGGCCGGCACCGTGGCCGGGGCCGCGGCGCTCGTGGCGGCGTTGCCCGGCACGCCACCGGTCGAGTTGGCCGGCGCGGTCGGCACCGGCAGTGCCCCGCCGGTCGGCGGCGGGGTCGAGGCCGCACTGCGCACCGGCGCGGGGCCGAACATCGACGGGTGCCCGGTGTGCTTGTTCCACGCGTCCCACAGGAGCACCAGCGACATGGAAAAGATCACCCAGAGCAGGGTGCGGCGGATATCGGTCATGGGACGGTCTTGTCGAAGGATGCGGCGCCGGAGGTTTCGCCGGCACGACGCGTTGTGGTGGCCCAGCGACCGAAGAGGCGCGGGGGCGCGGACGGTACCGGATCGTCGCCGCCGGCGCACCAGGGATGGCAACGCGCCAGCCGGTGCAAGGTGAGGTAGCTGCCGGCCGCCGCGCCGTGCGCATCGAGCGCCTGCAGCGCGTAGGCCGACCAACTCGGCGCGTAGCGGCAACTGCTGCCGAGCCACGCACTGAAAAGCAACTGGTAGACGCGCACCGCCCCCCTCAGCGCACGCGCCGGCAGGCGTCCCCAGCCGGGTGTCGACGCGGCCGGGTCGGGCGCGGCGGCAGCCCGCTCAGGCACGCGCCGCGCGGCCGATCAGGGTCCGCAGTTCGCTGCGGGCCGCCGCCTTGAGGGCATCGGAGGCGGCGCTCGGAAAGGCCAGGCGGTCGAACGGCGCGCGCAGCCGCACCACCCACAGGCCGGCCGCCAGCTCGGCACCGGCGTGCTCGGCGCAGACCCGGATCTGACGCTTGATCAGGGTCCGCGTCACCGCCCGGCGCGCATGACGCTTGGGCACCACGGCGCCCCACCAGCGACGCTCGGGCAGCGCCGTCGCGAGGCCCGCGGCAGTCAGGTCATCCACAGACGCCGGACCCGACTCGTCGCCGGCTGTTGATAACTCGGTTCCAGCCGGCCCGCGAAGGCGCGCCGCGGGCGCCTGCGCCAAATGGTGCAAGGCGAAATGGGCGGTCCGCGCGTGGCTCGGGGTGCGCAGCACGCGTTCGAAATCGACCGAGCGCGTGACGCGATCGATCATGGCGTACAGGTTTTAGGGCGCGGCCGCAGCACGACCGGGCGGCGCCGGCTCAGACAGCCAGGCGCTTGCGGCCCTTGGCGCGCCGCGCGTTGATGACGGCACGGCCCCCGCGGGTCTTCATGCGAACCAGAAACCCATGGGTGCGAGCCCGGCGGACCTTGGAAGCTTGGTAAGTACGTTTCATGATTCGCTGACGCTTCGGGAAACCGAGCATTAGACCGAAAAGGCCTTTCTGCGTCAATGACTTAGGGTAAGACGCGACGCACCGCAAGGGGATAGCCCCTCGGTCCGCGGCTGTGGATAACCCGCCATTCCGGGCCTCGTCGACCTTACAATGCAGCGCCTGCCCCGGCACTTTTCCACAACCTCCTGCGACCCTCACCCATGACCGGCGATCTGTGGCAACGCGGCTGCGAGCGACTCGCCGCCGAACTGCCGGAACAGCAATACAACACGTGGATCCGTCCGCTGCCGTCGGCGTTGGTGACGATGGCCGGCGACGACGTGGCGGTGGTGACGGTGCGGGTGCCCAACCGCTTCAAACTCGACTGGATCCGCAACCAGTATGCGGGCCGCATCGAGGCGGTGCTGACCGAACTGGCGGGCAAGCCGGTGCGCCTCGACATCACCCTGGCGCCGCGCGACGGGGCGTTGCCCGCCGTCCCGCCGGGCCACGGCGCCGGGGGGCCGATCGCGGCGATCCAGGCGCTGTCGTCCCTGACCGACGCGGCTGGCAACGCGCCAGCAAGGCCGCCGACCACCCAGCGATCGATGCCGGCGCAGGTGCTGCCGTCGCGCACCCGGCTCAACCCGGCGCTGACCTTCGAGACCCTGGTCCCGGGCCGTGCCAACCAGATGGCGCGCACCGCCGCGCTGCACGTCGCCGGCGCGCCGGGCGTCATGTACAACCCGCTCTTCATCTACGGCGGTGTCGGCCTCGGCAAGACGCACCTGATCCACGCGGTGGGCAACGCCTTGCTGGCCGACCGGCCCGACGCACGCATCCTGTACCTGCACGCCGAGCAGTTCATCACCGACGTGGTGAAAAACTACCAGCGCAAGACCTTCGACGAGCTGAAGGCCAAGTACCACTCGCTCGATCTGCTGCTGATCGACGACGTGCAGTTCTTCGCGGGCAAGGAGCGCACCCAGGAAGAGTTCTTCAACGCCTTCGAGGCGCTCTTGGCCAAGCGGGCGCACATCATCATGACGAGCGACACCTACCCGAAAGGGCTGGTGGATATCGACGAGCGCCTGACCTCGCGCTTCGACGCCGGCCTGACGGTGGCGATCGAGCCGCCAGAGCTCGAGATGCGGGTCGCGATCCTGATGCGCAAGGCCGAGCTCGAAGCCACGCCCATGCCCGAGGACGTCGCCTTCTTCGTCGCCAAGAACGTGCGCGCCAACGTGCGCGAGCTCGAAGGGGCGTTGCGCAAGATCCTCGCGTACTCGCGCTTCAGCCACAAGGAAATCAATATCGGCCTGGCACGTGAGGCGCTGAAGGATCTGCTGTCGATCCAGAACCGGCAGATCGGGGTCGAAAACATCCAGAAGACCTGCGCCGATTTCTACAAGATCAAGGTCTCGGACATGTACAGCAAGAAGCGCCCGGCCAGCATCGCGCGGCCGCGCCAGAT
>JBDSZM010000355.1:0-3186 GCA_039925165.1 Burkholderiaceae bacterium | reverse complement strand
CGCGTTCATCACCTGCAGGCTGGCGATGTTGCCGCCTGCGCCCGGCTTGTTCTCGATCACCACCGGCTGGCCGAGCGACGCGCTGAGCTGCTCGGCCAGCAGCCGGCCGACGATGTCGGTCGAGCTGCCGGGCGCGAACGCGACCACGATCTTGATCGGCTTGTCGGGAAAGGCCGCGCGGGCCGTCGGCGCGAGACCGCTCAGGGCACAGAAGAGGGCGAGCAGCAGACGTTTCATGGGCAAGGGCTTCGTGGACCGGGGGACGAGGGTCGGGCACGCCGGCGCGGGCGCCTCCCCGCCGTCCCTCGGACCGTGTCCCTCGCCGGGTGCACTACATTCGGCCCCTCGTTTCACTACCCCGGAGCCTTCGCATGCCGATCCGTACCGCCTCGCTGAACCCGCAGATCAAGAAGAACGGCGCGGTGCTGCACCTCGCCATCGCCAGCCGCACCCAGTCGCAGGGCGCAGACGCCGCGCCGTCCGAACTCGAGCAGACGCTGCGCCAGGAGCGCCGCCAGTTGAAGGAAGAAAAAGTCCAGCGCGCCGCCAAGGCCGCCGCAGCGCCGGCCCCCAAGGTCAAAGCGGTCAAGATCGCCAAGCCGAAGGTGGCGAAGGAAGCCAAGGTCAAGGCGCCCAAGGAAGCCAAGGTCGCGGCGCCCAAGGACGCGAAAGGCGCCAAGGCCAAGCCAACCCGCGCCGAAAAGCTGGTCAAGAAGGCCGATGCGCTCGAAGCGGCCAAGAAGTCGGCGCGCAAATCGGCCAAGACCTGACGCGTCAGCCCGGTCGCCGGCCGTCCCAGGCGTCCTGCAGCAAGCAGCGCAGCGCGTCGGCCTCGAGCGGACGCGGGTGGGGTACGGCGTCTGTACAGGCCCTCGGCCGCGTGCGCGATGGCGTCGATGCCGCTCGTCACGCTCAAGCCGAACGGCAGGCCGAGCGTCCGCTAGGGGTCGTAGATGACGGTGCGCGGCAGCACCCGCACGTCCTTGCGGGTCTTCTGAGTCCGCCCTCGGTCAAGCCGTAGATCGGCGTCATCTCCGAGCCTGCGCAGGTGGTCGGGATGGCGAGGATCGGCAGCGCCGGACCCGCTTCGTCGCCGAGCAGCGCGATCGCCTTGCCGAGGCCGGTGGTCGAGCCGCCGCCGATCGCGACCGCACAGTCGGCACCGAGCGAGGTCGCGAGCGCGCCGGCGCCGAACACCACCCGGGCCGGCTGCGCGACGCATCTCGCGCCAGCGGCCCGGCGGCGCCGCGCAGGCACGCGTCCTCCTCGAACAGCTGCTGCCGATGGCGCCCGATGTGCCGGTCCAGATCGCGCACCTGGCCGGCAGCAGGCCGGGCCGCGACGACCCGCCGGCCGAGGCCGCGATGGCGCTGCTGGCGCACGCGGTCGAGCGCGGCGATCCGCGCACCCGCCGTTGTGGTGCGACGTCGCGACGATCGTCGATGTCGACATCGCGCCCGCCACCGCGCAACGCGTGGCGCAGCGGATCCGACAGGACGGCCCGTCTCGGGCGCGGTTCGGCAGCGATGCAGCGGTCGGCGACACCCTGCGCCCGGCCGTCTCAGGGACAGCGTTCCGACGCCTGCGGCTCGACGACAGCGAATTCGCGACCATCGCCCCGAATCGGGCGCCGGACCTGCCGTGAGCCGGATGCCGTTTCGAGTCGCCAAGGCGCGTGCCCGGCAGGTGCAGCGTGGCGACCGCCGCACGCGCTCAGCCGTCGAGCACCGCCAGGTTCAAGGTGTACAACCGGTCGAGCCTGAGGGCGCTGTCGCGAGGGTCAGGCATCGCCGCGCCGCCGGCCCGGGCCGTGGCATCGCCGCCCGTCATCGCCCGGTTCGGTCCTCATCGTCCCGATCGCAAACCCCACGGAGACACCCGCATGAGACAACGCGTCGGCATGGTCGGCATCGGCCTGATGGGCCACGGCATCGCCAGCAACCTGCTCAAGCACGGCCACGCGCTGACGGTACTGGAGCACGTCGGCAACCAGCCGCTGGACGCGCTGAAGGCGTCTGGCGCGATCGGACTGCAGAGCGCCGCCGAGGTCGCCGCGCGCGCCGACGTCGTGATCCTCGTGCTGACCGGCTCGCCGCAGGTCGAGGCGGTGCTGACCGGCCCCGCCGGCGTGCTGCAAGGCCTGGCGCCGGGCGCGGTCGTGATCGACTGCTCGACCGCGATTCCGTCGTCGACGCTGCGCATGGCGCAGGCGGTCGCCGCGGCGGGCGGCCGCTTCCTCGACGCGCCGATGACTCGCACGCCGAAGGAGGCGGCCGAAGGACGGCTCAACCTGCTGGTGGGCGGCGACGCGGCGCTGCTCGCGGCGTGCCGGCCGCTGCTGACCTGTTTTGCCGAGAACATCACCCATGCCGGGCCGGTCGGCGCCGGGCACAGCATGAAGTTGCTGCACAACTATGTCTCGCTCGGCAGCGTCGCCCTGCTGTGCGAAGCCGCCGCCTGCGCGCACCGCAGCGGCGTCGCGCCCGAAGTCTTCGTCGACGTGCTGGCGCAGGGCGGCGGCGGCGGCACGGCGCTCGAGCGCATGAAGCCCTACCTCCTCGCCGGCGAGACCTCGGGCCTCAGGTTCTCGATCGCCAATGCCAGCAAGGACCTGGGCTACTACCAGCGCATGGCCGAGGATGCCGGCGCCGCGCGCGCCATCGCCGGCGCCGTGCTGACGACACTGGAAGACGCGCTGGCGCAGTGCGAACCGGAGACCCTGCTGCCGACGCTGGCGACGCTGCTTGGGACGGCACCGCGCTGAGGCGCACGGCCGCTCCGGCGCCGCGGACTCCCGCGGGCCCGCGGCCAAGGTGCCTGCGCCGCGCACCGTCCCATCACGCGCGTTGGCGTCGCCCAGGCTGCGTCGATGGACGCCACCAGCGCGCGCCCGTCATTCGACGGTGACGCTCTTGGCAAGGTTGCGCGGCTTGTCGATATCCGTCCCGCGCACGCTGGCCGTGTGATACGCCAAGAGCTGCAGCGGGACCACGTGCAGGATCGGCGAGAGCGCGCCGTAGTGCTCGGGCATGCGGATGACATGCAGGCCTTCGCCGGGTTCGATGCGGCTGTCGGCGTCGGCGAAGACGAACAGTTCGCCGCCGCGGGCGCGCACTTCCTGCAGGTTGCTCTTGAGCTTTTCGAGCAGCGCGTCGTTCGGCGCGATCGTCACCACCGGCATCTCGG
>JBDSZM010000354.1:0-2902 GCA_039925165.1 Burkholderiaceae bacterium | reverse complement strand
GACGCTGCGCCAGGGCCTGTGCGGTCGCGAGGCGATCGGCCTGGACCTGGGCCGTGGTCAGCCCGAGCAGCCGGGCCGCCTCGAGCGGGTGCGGCGTGAGGACCGTGGCACGGCCGCGAGCGGCGCGTCCGCGCAGGATCGCCTGCAATGCCGCATCGTCGGCGATGGCGTTGAGCGCGTCTGCGTCCAGTACCAGTCGCGCCGGCAACGACAGCACCTGCGGCAAGACCTCGCGCACCGTCGATCCGCCGCCGCAACCGCACACCACGCACGCGAGTCGCTGGGCCTGTTGCGTGTCCGCCAACAGCCCGGGCCGGAACATCAGTTCAGGGCGCCAGGGGTCGACCTCGAGCGCCGTGGCGCCCAGTTCCTGGACGAAAACCCGACCCGCGCCGGCGGCATGGGCGGCGCGCGCCGCGAGCAGGGCCGCGCCTGCCATGCCGGGCGCGCCGCCGATCACCGCCACGTCGCCGAAGCTGCCCTTGTGCAGCGCATGGCCGCGGGCAGGGGGGGCGGGCGAGGCGGCGAGCCAGGCGTCCGGCACCTCGTCGAGGGCGACACCCAGGTCGTCGAACCAGACCTCGCCCGCCGCGTCGCGCCCCGCTGCCGTGAACAGGCCGGGCTTGAGCGTGAGCAGGGCCAGCGTGTGATGGGCACGCACCGCGATGTCTCCGAGCCAGCGTCCGGTGTCTGCCTCCAGGCCCGAGGGGACGTCGATCGCCAGCACGACGCCGGGCCAGCCGTTCAGGCGGGCGATCGCTGCCGCGAGCGCAGCCCTGGGCGCGCGCGATCCGCCGATGCCGAGCAGGGCGTCGATCGCAAGGTCGTCGCGGCGCAGCGTCGCCTCGGCGGGCAGTGCGTCGCTGACCGTCACGCCGGCCGCTCGCGCGAGCGCCAGCGCCTGTGCGGCATCCGTCGGCAAACGATCGGCATCGCCCAGCAGGCTGACCTGCACGTCGAATCCGGCGCGTGCCAGATGGCCCGCCGCCGCGAGCCCGTCGCCGCCGTTGTTTCCCGAGCCCGCTGCAATCCAGATCCGCTGCGCGTGCGGTGTCAGTGACTGCGCAAGTCGCGCGGTGGCGCGGCCGGCGCGTGCCATCAATGCATGCGCGGGAAGTGCCGCAGCGGCGCGCGACTCGATGGCACGGGTGCGCGCCACGCCGTACAGGGCGTAACCGAGGTCCGAGGGCAGGGCGCGCAGGGTCGGCATCGCTGGGCTCAGGTGCGCAGGCGTTCGATGCCGAGGCCGTCGGTGTCGATTGCGGGCGTGCGACCCGCGACCAAGTCGCCGAGCAGCCGGGCCGATCCGCAGGCCAGCGCCCAGCCGCTGCCACCGTGACCGAGGTTGAGCCACACGCCGTCGGCGCCGCTGCGCCCGATCACCGGCGGTCCATCGGGCAGCATCGGTCGCGCGCCTTTCCAGTGCTGCGCCTGGCCTGTCAATGCGCTGCCCGGAAACCAGTCGTGCATCACTTTGTACAGCGTCGCGATCGCGGCCTCGTTGTGGCGCTGTGCGGCGCCGCCGATCTCGGCGCAGCCCGCGACGCGCACCCGCTGCCCGAGGCGCGAGATCGCGACCTTGTAGCGTTCGTCCATGACGCCCGAACGCGGGCCGTGGTCGGGGTGCTGCGGCAGATGACGCAGTGGCGCGGTGACCGAATAACCGTAGACCGGCAGCAGCGGCAGCGTCACGCCGAGCGGCCGCAGCAGCGGTCGCGAACCGACGCCGGCACAGACGATCACGGCGTCGTAGCGTTCGGTGGTCGGACCCTCGGGCATCGGCTCGGTCGCGGCGTGCGGAGGCGCCGGGTCGGCGGGCAGGGCCCGAGCGTGCTGCGTTGTCGGCCCGGCCTCGACGGCCATGCGCCGATGGACCACACCTGGCTGCGCACCGGCTTCGATCCGTTCGACGCGGGTGTGGAAGGCGAAGCGAGCGCCGAGGCGCTGGGCCTCCTCGCGCAGCAGATAGGCGAATTGCCGGCAGTTGCCGACCTCGTCGTCCGGCAGGTGGATGCCGGCATGCAGGTCGGTCTCGGGATTCAAGCCCGGTTCGTGGCTGCGGCAGCCGGCGGCGTCGAGCAACGCGAAACGGGTCCCGCCGCGTTCCAGCAGGTCGAGTCCGGGACGCGCAAGGGCCAGGTCCCTCGCGCTGCGCAGCAGGACCAGGTAGCCATCGCTGCGCTCCCAGTCGAGCCGCAGTTCGCTGCTGACGTGATGCAGGCGCTCGCGGCTGTACACCGCCAGGCGCTGCATGCGCGCACGGTTGGCCTGGTAGGTGCGCAGCCGCGAGGCGCGCCACCACTGCACGAGCCAGCCGATCGTCGCCGGACCGAGCGCGGCATGCAGGCGCACCGGCGTGTGCCGGCTCAGCAGGTGGCGCAGCACCTTGCCGGCCATGCCGGGGGCTGCCCACGGGGTGACGTAGCCGGGCGCGATGACGCCGGCATTGGCGAAGCTGGTCTCGCTGGCGACGCCGCCGGTGCGCTCGAAGACGCTGACGTCGTGGCCATCGGCGGCGAGCTCGTAGGCCGTGGTGACGCCGACGATGCCCGCGCCGACGAGGGCCACGCGCATCTCAGTCGCGACCTGCGTTGGAAAGACGATCGGCGCAGGCAGCGATGCTAGAATGCGCGGGTTTATCCGCGGGCGCGTCCCGCAGGGCTTCGGCCACGCAAGTTCCCGCTTGCCGTGCCACGAGGTCTCGATGGATGAACAAATCGCGAACCCGGCTGATGAAAGGTGTCGTGACTTGATGCAGATGCAATTGCAAATGCGCGGGTCGCGATTCGGGCCGGATTCTAGAACCAACCTTTGGAGTCCACATGACTGTCACCATGCGTGAAATGCTGGAAGCCGGTGTCCATTTCGGGCATCAGACGCGCTTCTGGAACCCCAAGATGGC
>JBDSZM010000353.1:0-3390 GCA_039925165.1 Burkholderiaceae bacterium | reverse complement strand
CGCGCTCGGCACCGGACGGCTACACGCTGATGCTGTCGAATTCGACCCCGACCTCGATCGGCCCCTATACCGTGGCGAAGTTGCCCTACGAGCCCGGCAAGAGCTTCACCCACGTGGCGATGCTCGGTGTCGCGCCGGTGCTCATCATGGGTAACCCAAAGTCCGGGCCGGCGAGCCTGAAGGACTTGCCGAAGGCGGCCGCCGCACCGGGCTACAACTTCGGCAGCGGCGGGCCCGGGTCGATCGGTCACATCGTCGGCGAGATGACCAAGCACGCGATGAAGATCGAGATGGTGCACGTGCCCTACCGCGGCGGTGCGCCGATGACGACCGACCTCATCGCCGGCCAGATCCCGCTCGGCATCGACGTCATCACCGCCTTCGTGCCGATGGTCAGGGCGGGACAGATCAAGGCCCTGGCAGTCACCACGCGCAGTCGCTCGCCGCTGCTGCCCGAGGTGCCGACGGTGGTCGAACTCGGCCTGCCGCAACTGGTGGCCGAGAATTACTTCGGCGTCTCGGGCCCGGCCGGACTGCCCCGCGAAGTGAGCGACAAGCTGGCGAAAGCGCTGGCAGACATCGTCGCCGACCCGACGATCGTCAAGCGTCTCGAGGAACTCGGCGTGACGCCGGTGCGGATGACTTCGGTCGAGTTCGGCGACTTCGTCGTCAAGCAGGCGGCCGACTGGCAACCGGCCATCAAGGCGGCCGACCTGCGGCCTTGAACCGCGTCGACTGTATACACGCTGACCGCGTCCCGAGCCGGCGTTGATCGGGCGCTGTTCGGCAGCCGGCCCCGCCGCCCTGACGGGCGCCGGGCGCATCGGCTCAGTGCTCGGCGCTGACCATCCAGCCGACGCCGAAGCGGTCGGCGACCATGCCGAACAGCGGCGCCCAGAAGGTCTTAGCGAGCGGCATCTGCACCTGCCCGCCGACCGCCAGGGCGTCGAAAGTGCGCTGCGCCGCGGCCGCGTCGGGCAGCGTCAGCGACAGCGAGAAGCCCTTGAACTCGGGGTGCCCACCGTTGCGGCCGTCGGAAGCCATCACGACCGTATCGCCGATCTTGAACGACACGTGCATCACCTTCTGTTCCGAGCCCGGCGGGAGGATGCCCGGCGGCGACGGCTCGGGGCTGTCGGCATGGCGCATCAGCATCTGCACCTCGGCGCCGAGGGCCTGTCGGTAGAACTCGAGCGCCTCCTCGCAGCGACCGTCGAAGAAGAGATAGGGCTGGACGACCATGGCGTGACTCCTGTGTTGAAGGGACGATGACCGGACCCGCCCGCGTCCCACCGGGGCGCGAGCACCGATCGCCGGGCCGCAGCACGGTGTGCCGTGGCTCGGTTAAGGTGGCCCGGTCCGTGCCCGGCGGACCGGGAGCGTCGATTCTGCCGCGACCCGCACCCTCGAACAGGAGTCCATCCCCATGAACCCAAGCGCCTACGAGCAAGGCCTGAAGACGCGCCGCGAAGTGCTCGGCGCCGAGTATGTCGACGCCGCCATCCAGGGCGCCGACGATTTCAGCCGGCCGCTGCAGGAGTTCGTCACCGAATACGCCTGGAACGGCGTCTGGAACCGGCCCGGCCTCGACCGCCGGACCCGCAGTCTGCTCAACCTGGCGATGTTGACGGCGCTGAACCGGCCGCACGAACTGCGCCTGCACCTGCGCGGCGCGCTCACCAACGGCGTGACCGAGGCCGAGATGCGCGAGGTCTTTTTGCAAAGTGCCATCTATTGCGGCGTGCCGGCCGCGATGGACAGCTTCCGGCTGGCGCGCGAGGTGCTGAAGGAGATGGCGCCGAAGACCGCCTGACCCGACGGCTGCTTCAGTTCCAGCGCCAGGTCCAGATCGCGTCGATCGCGCTCTCGTCGCCGCTCTTGGCGCGCAGCGTGAAGCGGCGCGCCAGGCGGTAGATCAGCTGCCAGGAGCCGGCGGCGGTGTTGAGACCGCGCTCGTAGCCGACGAACAGGTTCTTCGAGATCTGCTTGCCCACGGTGACGACGGCCTGGCTCACATCGCCCGAACTCAGGCCGCTGACCGACAGCTCGTCGAGGCCGAGCTTCTTTAGGAATTCGCCCGACCCGCCGCCGCCTTCGCCGGCCGCCAGCGCCAGCGCGGCGCGCTGCAGCAGCGCGGTGTCGCCACCGCCGAGCCCGGACGGCTCGCGTCCGAGGACCAGCCACGACAACTTGTCCATCTCGGTCAGTTCGGGGTCGCTGTAAAGGCGGATCCGCGGGTTGAGCGCGCTGCCCTGCACGGTCACGCCGACGCGGGTATCGATGTCGGGGCGGACCGCCAGGATGTCGAGCCGTGGCGTGCTGACGTCGCCGTTGAAGACGATCACGCCGCGCTCGATCGAAAGGTTCTGGCCGTAGGCCGCGTAGGTGCCGGAGTCGGTGCGGACCGTGCCGTTGACGGCGAGCTGGCCGCCCGGCGTCGTGATGCGCAGCGCGCCCTTCAGCAGCGTGTCGATGCCGCGCCCGCGCAGGCGCAGGCGCTCGCCCAGGTCGACCGTGAGCTGCACGTCGGTGTTGCGGAACGGGCTCTGCGGCGGGCGTGCCGCGGCCTCGGCGCGCTGGGCCGCCGACCGCGCCAGGTCGATGCGCCGATTGACCACCACCACGTCGCTGTCGAGCTTGGGCGCATCGGCCTGCGCCAGGTCGATCAGCCCTTCGTCGAGCACGTAGCGGCCGGTCACGGCCAGCCGTTCGGACGCCAGCACGATGCTCGACTGGCCGCTCGCGCTGATGCGGCGGTCGAGCCGGTTGAGGATGCGGAACTGCTCGGCCGTGACGGTCATCCGGGCCCCGGCCGTGGCGCCGAAGGTGGCGCTGCCCTCGACCCGCAGCGTACCCTCGGCGGCGTCCTTGAAGACCAGCCGCTCGATCCGCGCGGCGTCGCCCGACAGCGTCGCCGCCAGCGTGCCGTCGCGCACATCCACACCCTCGAACAGGTTGCGCACCGCGAGCCGGTCGCCGCTCAGCCGCCCGTCGATGACCGGCTTGCCGAGCGTGCCGCCCACGCTCGCCGTCATCTCCAACTGCCCGCCGATGCGCCAGCCGGCTGGCAGCAGCGGGTTCCAGGTGCCGAGCTCGTTGGCGCGCAACCGTGCCCCACCAGAGAGCGCAGTGTCCGGTCCGGGCCAGCGCTGGCCGGCCGCGATCTGCAGGGCCTGGTTGCCGACCAGTTCGCCCAGGCCGGTGCCGGCGACCGTCTCGCTGATGCGCCAGACCCGGTCGCGCGCCGACAGCGCCAGCCGCAATTCGGTCAGCCCGGCCGGCCGCAGGGTGTCGCCGACCTTGAGCGCGACATCGCCGTCGCTGCGCTGCACCACCACGTCGGCCTGCACGCTCTGTGCGCTGTGCAGGACGACGTCGGCGCCGACGCGC
>JBDSZM010000352.1:0-3628 GCA_039925165.1 Burkholderiaceae bacterium | reverse complement strand
GCATGTGCACGCCGGTCGCATTGCCGCCGGGGCGGCTGAAGCTCGCGACCAGGCCGGCCTGTACCGGATCACGTCCGACCTCGAAGACGATCGGCACGCTGGACGTGGCTGCCATGGCCGCACGGGTTGCCGGCACGCCACCGGAGGTGACGATCACGTCCAGCGGCAACCGCAGCAGCTCCGCAATCAATTCCGGCAGGCGCTCGAGCTGGTTGTTGGCCCAGCGGTACTCGACCGCGACATTGCGACCGTCGCGATAGCCGGCTTCGGCCAGGCCGGCCAGGAATGGCGCGACGACTTCGGGTGCAGGCGCGGTGGAGCCCAGAAATCCGATCAGCGGCACCGTCGCCCCTTGTGCCGCCGCGACGCTCGACAGGCCCGAGCCGCTCGCCGCACCGAGGCCGATCGCGAGCAGGGCGCGCCGCCTCATCCGGTCACCTCGTCGGCGCGCAGCAGCAGCGCGGCCGGTACTGTCAGCCCGAGCGCGCGGGCGGTCTTCAGGTTGATGGTGAGCTTGAAGGTGGTGGGCCGCTCGACCGGCAGGTCGCTGGGCCGTGCGCCTTCGAGGAGGCGGTGCACGTAGTACGCGGCGCGCCGGGCCAGCGCGCCGATGTCGGTGCCGAGCGACAGCAGCCCGCCGGCGGCCGCCAGCGGGCCGTGGCTCGACACCAGTGGCAGGCGCTGCTGGGCGGCCGCCTCGATGAAGCGCATGCGCACCGCCGGCGTGCCGGCGAGCACCAGGTCGTCGGGCAGGAAGACGGCGTCGGCACCGCCCGCCGCCATGGCGGCGAAGGCGCGCGGCACGTCGCCCGCACACCGCGCCTCGACCGGCAGCACCGCCACGCCGAGCGGCGCGGCGCCCTCTACGAATTCGGGCAGCTGGCGTGCGTAGGTGGTGCCGGGGTTAACGACGACGGCGACCCGGCGGGTGCCCGGCGCGATCTCCTTGAGCAGCTGGATGCACTTCCGGTTCAGCTGGGTGTTGTTGAGCGTCGTGCCGGTGACGTTGCGCTGCGGCCGCGCCGGGCTGCCGGTCAGCGCGACCATGGTCGCCTCGTCGGTCGGCCCGACGACGATCGGGATCGTCGACGTCGCGCGGGCCATCGGGCCGGCCGCCGAGGCGTGGGTGTAGACGACGTCGGGCCGCAGCGCTACCAGTTCGGCGGCCAGCACCGGCAGCCGGTCGATCGCCTGGTCGGCAAAGCGGTACACGAACTCCAGCGAGCCGCCCTCGACATGGCCGAGCTCGCGCATTCCGGCCGCGAAGTTCGCCAGCGACGAGGTCGGGCGGCCGAGGATCTCGGCACCCGCCGGCGAGAGCACGCCGATCCGCGCGCGCCGCGCCAGCGGCTGGGCGCGCACGGGCGTCGCGCGCCACGTGGCGAGCCCTGCCAGTGCGAGCAGGCGACGTCGCTCGATCATCCGATCACCTCGTCGGCGCGCAGCAGCAAGGCCGGTGGCACGGTCACGCCAAGCGTGCGCGCCGTCGCCGCGTTGATCACCAGTTCGAAGCGCGTCGGCTGCTCGATCGGCAGTTCGGCCGGGCGGGCGCCTTTCAGGATGCGGTCGACGTAGAACGCGGCGCGGCGGAACTGCTCGGCGTCGCTGGCGCCGTACGACATCAATCCGCCGGCCTGCGGGTAGCGGCGCTCTTCGGCGATGGTGGCCAGCCCGAGGTCGCGGCTCGTGCGGCAGATCGGAAGGTAGAGCGCCGAGGTCAGGAAGTCGCGCACCACCACCAGTGCCTGCACGCCGGAGGCGCGCGCGCCGCGCAGCGCCTGCTGCAGCGCCTCCGGCGAACCGGAGGTCAGGCCGAGCCGGACCACCGCTGCGATGCCCTGGGCGTGCAGTTCGCCTTCGGTCTCTTCGCCCCAGCGCCGGAACACGGGGTCGGTGGTGTTGTGCAGCACACCGACCTTGGAAAGCCGCGGCATCGCTTCTTTCAGCATCTGCACCCGCTTGGCCGCCAGTTCCTCGCCGAAGTTGGAGACCCCGGTCACCCGGCCGCCGGGCGCGGCCAGGCTGGCGAAGAGGTCGGTCTGGCCGCCGCGCGGGTGCAGACCGACCGAGACGATGGCGACCGCCTGCGATTCTCCGAGCAGCAGCCGCGCCGCCGCCGCGCCGGGCGACAGGAAGACGGCGACCGGCAGCGCGGCGAGCTCGCGCAGCATGGCGCGGGCCTGCGCGAAATTGCCGTCGGCGTAGCGGTCCACCAGCCGGTAGCTGCGGCCCTCGACGTGGCCGAGTTCGCGCATGCCCGCGCGAAACGCCGCCACGCTCGCCGCATCGGACTCGCGCGTGGCCAGTGCCAGGTAGCACACCACCGGAGGCGAGGTTTGCGCCACCGCCCGCGGGGCGACCATCGCAGCGGCGAGACCGGCTGCCACCGCACGGCGGCCGATGCATGAGGGCAAGTCGAGGTTCTCGATCATGGGCAGCGCAGCTCCCGCAGACGCACGATTGTGCGTCGCCCCCCGCACGCCGGCGCAGCGCTGCGCGGCTTGCCTAACGCGGCCTGCTGCCCCGGCTGCGCCCGCTGCAGGTGCGCTGCCGGCCGGGCCTGCGCCGATGCCCTTTGCAGCGCAGGCCGCAAAGCTCTAAGCTGGCCCGCCCATCCCCCGGAGACCGCCATGAGCAACCACGTCTACAAGCTGCTCGAACTCACCGGCTCGTCGCCGACGAGCATCGAGGATGCCGTCGCCGGCGCGATCGCCAAGGCGAGCGAGACGCTGCGCAACATCCAGTGGTTCGAGGTCACCGAGACCCGCGGGCACGTGGTCGACGGCAAGATCGCGCACTGGCAGGTGACGCTGAAGATCGGCTTCACTCTCGAGTGAGCTGCTGGCGCGCCTGGCGGGCGCGCTGCTTCCACAGGTTCCACGGCCGCTCGGCCTGGCCCTCGTTGGTGACGCGGGTCGCGTCGGCTTCGCCCTGGGTCAGGAAATCGACCTCGCCGAGCGGCAGCGCCTGCAGCAGCAGCCTGGCGTTGACCTCGGTGTAGACCGAGCGGTAGACCGCCACCTTGAGCGACTCGGCGACGATGGTGCAGCCGTGGCCGCGCATCAGCACAACGCGCTCCTGCCCGAGCGACGCAGCCAGCGCCGCGCCGAGTTCGCGGTTGCGGATCAGCAGGTCGCTGGCGTCGCCGGCGGCGTCGCGGATCTCGAACATCGGCGGGCCGTCGGCATCAACCCGGTGCTCTACAAGTCGCTCCAGTACGACGTGGCGCGCGACTTCGCACCGGTCACGCGCGGCGTCATCGCGCCGATGGTCGTGGTGGCTCACCCGGAGGCGAAGGTGAAGACGCTCGCCGAACTGGTCGAGCGCGGCAAGTGAACCGGGCGCGGTCTTCTACGGCAGCGCCGGCGTCGGCAGCCCGCTCTACATCAACGTGCGGATGGCGGGCCGGCTGCAGTCCATGCTGACCGACCTCGCGAGCGAGCGCCAGTACATCGATACCGGCAAGCTGCTTGCGCTGGCGATCACCGACACGAGCCGGCTGCTTCCTGCAACGCCCACCTTCGCCGAGGCCGGCTACGGCGCGATCAAGCCCTTCACCGCGTTCTCGGTCCTGGTGCCCGCGACGACGCCGCCGGCGATCGTGCGCCGGCTGTCGATCGAGATCGCC
>JBDSZM010000351.1:0-4547 GCA_039925165.1 Burkholderiaceae bacterium | reverse complement strand
CAAACCCTACAACAGCTTCGGCCTCCCGGCGGTCGCAGGCACGCTGGTGCGCATCGAAAGCGATGCCGACGTGCGCGCGGTGGTCGATCATCCACGCTTGGGCACGGCGCCCAAGTTCGTGCTGGGGGGCGGCAGCAACATCGTGCTGACGCGCGACATGCCGCAGGTGGTGCTCAAGGTCGAGGTGCGCGGCCTGCGCGTGGTGCAGGAAACCCGCGACGCCTGGATCGTCGAGGCCGGCGCCGGCGAGAACTGGCACGACATCGTCGCCGCGACGCTCGCGCAGGGCATGCCGGGGCTCGAGAACCTGGCGCTCATCCCGGGCAGCGTGGGCGCCTCACCGGTGCAGAACATCGGCGCCTACGGGGTCGAGTTGCAGGACCGCTTCGAATCGCTCGATGCGGTCGACCTCCGCACCGGCCTCGGTTTCACGCTGGCCAGCGAGATGTGCGAGTTCGGCTACCGCGACAGCGTCTTCAAGCACTCGCTGGCGGGCCGGGCCGTCATCACGCGGGTGCGGTTTCGGCTGCCGCGGCCGTGGCGGCCGGTGCGGGGCTATGTCGACCTCGAACGCAAGATGGCCGAGACCGGCATCCGTGACCCCGGCCCGCAGCAGATCTTCGACTGGGTCTGCGCGATCCGGCGTGCCAAGCTGCCCGATCCGGCGGTGGTGGGCAACGCCGGCAGCTTCTTCAAGAACCCGATCGTCACCCCCGAGCAATGCCGCGACATCATCGGCCGCGATCCCGAGGTGGTGCACTACCCGCTGCCCGACGGCAGCGTCAAGCTCGCGGCGGGCTGGATGATCGACGCCTGTGGCTGGAAGGGCAAGAGCGTCGGCCAGGCTGGCGTCTACGAGCGCCAGGCGCTGGTGCTCGTCAACCGCGGCGGCGCGATCGGCTCGGAGGTCATGACGCTCGCGCGGGCGATCCAGGAAAGCGTCTACGGCCGCTTCGGCATCCGGCTCGAATCGGAGCCGGTGGTGGTCTGAACGCCGGCGGCTGGCCTGATGCCGCGTCCCTCAGCGCCCATTTCAATGATCCAGCGGACTAGAACTCGAGCAGCCCGAGCCGCACGCACAGCGCGCGGGTCAGCGTGAGGTGCTGGTCGAGCGCGTCGAGCAACCGCGTGAGCTCGGACACCGGGGTGTCGGCGCGGCTCGCCTCCAGCGCGGCGGCGGTCTGGGCGACGGTGCGCAGTCCCAGGCTCAGTGCCGCGCCGCGCAGGGCGTGCGCATGGGCGCGCACGTCGCCGTGTGCGGCACAGGCCAGCGCATGCCGCAACTGCGCGAGGTTGGTGCTGCGCTCGTCGAAGAACGTGACGAGCAGCCGTGCGTACTGTTCGGGTGACAGCGCGGCGCGCACGTCGTCGGCGGTCGCGCGGTCGAGCTGGACCTCGTCGGCCGCCGCCGACGCGGCCGGGCGTGGGACGTGGGGCTGCGGCGGCTGCGACCCGGTCGACCCCGCGTGCTGCAGCAGCGCGTCGCGCAGCTGGGCCAGGTGGGCAGGCTTCGACAGGAAGCCGTTCATGCCGCACTGCAAGGCGAGGTCTCGCGACTCGCTGAACGCGTCGGCGGTGAGCGCCAGGATCGGCACCTCGCCGCGCGGCGCCGGCATGGCGCGGATCGCGCGCGCCGCAGCGAAGCCGTCCATTACGGGCATGTGCAGGTCCATCAGGACGATGTCGAACTCGTCGCGCGACTCGTGCATGGCATGCACCGCGGCCTCGCCGTTTTCGGTGAACACCGCTTCGTGGCCGAGCTTGTCGAGCACCGCCTGCATGTAGGCCCGATTGACCGGGTGGTCCTCGGCCACCAGCACCCGCAGCCGGGCCTGCGGATCGAAGGCCGCGGCGCTCGCCGTCGCGGCCATCGGCGCCGCCACCGTCAGCAGCGGCAGCGTCGCGGTGAAGGTACTGCCCACGCCAGACTCGGTCTGCACGCTGATGTCGCCGCCCATCAGACGCGCCAGGTTGCGCGAGATCTCCAGGCCGAGCCCGGTGCCGCCGTGGCGCCGCGACGGCGTCGAATCGCCCTGCACAAAGCGCTGGAAGAGCCGCGCGAGTGTCGCCTCGTCCATCCCGATGCCGTTGTCGGTGACGGCGAACTGCAGGCCCGACGCGTCGCTCGACACGTTCAGCCGAACCACGCCGGCGCTCGAGAACTTGACCGCGTTGCTCAGCAGGTTGAAGAGGATCTGCTTCACCCGCGTCGCGTCGGCGTGGACCCAGCGCGGCACGTCGTTCGCGACCTGGACCACGAGTTGCAGACCCCGCGCATGCGCCAGCGCGCTCATGAGTGCTTCGACCTGCTCGACCAGTTGCAGCAGGTCGGTGGTCTGCGCCGCCACGCTGAGCTGGCCCGACTCGAGCTTCGAGATGTCGAGGATGTCGTTCAGGATCGTCAGCAGGTGGTGCGCCGACTCCTTGGCGGTGCCCAGGAAGCCGGCCTGCTGCGGCGTGAGTTCGGTCTCCTGCAGCAGCGACATCATCCCCAGCATGCCGTGAAAAGGGGTGCGGATCTCGTGGCTCATGTTGGCCAGGAAGACGCTCTTGCTGCGGCTCGCCTGCTCGGCCTCGAGGCGCGACGCACGCAGGCGGTCGGCCAGCGATTCCAGGCGCTCGCGGCGCGCCGCCAGGGTCTTGAACTGGCGCATCACGGTCAGGCCGAGCAGCGCGAGCAGCACGCACTGAAAGATCGTGAGACCGATCCCGACCCGGCTTTGCTGCGCGATCGCGGCATTGCGCGCGGCGGCGCGCTGGTACAGCAAATGCGAGGCGCCGATCGACAGGTCGTGCAGCGGCGCGTTCAGCTTGTCGAGCCGGGCCATCAGGTCGATCAGCACTGTACGGCCGGGCGGCACCGGTGCGATGCCGCCGAAGCTGCGGTCGGCTTCGGCGATGAAGGCATGCACCTGCTCGATCGCAGGCTGGTAGGCCGGCTGGTCGCGCATCGCCTCGGCGGCGCGCCGGTGGTCGACCAGGCCGACCCGGCTCACGAAGATGTCGTAGCGCAGCTGCAGCCGGCCCGGGTCGGCCGGAAGATCGTCGTCGAGCGCGATCTGCAGCTGGTTGCGAAAGCGCAGCTGTTCGGTCTCGAGCTGCGCGAAGCTCCAGCCCAGAGCGTCGTTCTGGAAATGCGCCAGGCTGTCGAACAGCCGGTACTGGCGCCACTGCACCCAGCCCACCGCCAGCAGCACCAGCAGCAGCGCGCTGCCCAGCACGCGCAGCCACAGCCGCGACGTGAGCGCGGCGCGCCGGCTGCGCACGCGCGGAGCGGCTGCGACCGTGACCGCGGGTGTCGAAGCCGCAGGGTGCAGCAGTGCGTTCACTTCACCTCGATCCGCGCCAATTGCCAGGCCGCGCGGCTGTAGTACACGGCGGTGCGCAACTCGCGCCGGGCGTCGAAGGGGTAGATCACGACCAGGGGGCCTTTTTCGCGCACCCGCATCGGCTGATCGTCGAGCAGGTAGGCAACCATCACGTCGCTGCCGTTCACGTCCGAGGCCGGAATTTCGACCCGGTAGTCGTTGAGTGCGATGGCGCGTACGTCCTGCCCTTGCGCCTCGACCGCGGCCAGCACGTCGCGTAGGCGAACGCCGGTGAAGGTGCGCGCCTGCGGATACCAGGGGGTGCGGGTCGCGTAGCTCAGCGCCGGCAGCGCGGCGAGCATCGTCTGGTCGAAGTGCGCTTCGCCGCCCGCGTTGGTGCGGGCGATCCGGCCGGCCAGCGTCAGCAGCGTCGGACCTCGCGGGGCCACGAGCCGCTGCGCGCCGGCCACCCGGGTGGCGGCGATGCCGGCCAGGCCGAGCAGCAACGTCCGGCGCCTGGCACCCCGGTCTGCGGGCTCGCTCGACCGGGCGGCGTCGCTCATGCCGGCGCGTCGTCCCCGGCGGGACGCTCGGAGGCGGCGAGCCGTGGCAGCTCGGTGCCGCTGCCGAGCGACAGCAGGCCGGCGCGGGCATAGACGGCCAGCTTGTCGCGGGTGTCGCTGATATCGAGGTTGCGCATCGTGAGCTGGCCGATCCGGTCCTGCGGCGAAAAGCTCGACGCGCCTTTCTCCATCGTCAGCCGTTCCGGCTGGTAGGTGAGGTTGGGCGAGCGGGTGTCGAGGATCGAGTAGTCGTTGCCGCGCCGAAGTTCGAGCACGACCTCGCCGGTGACGGCGCTGGCGATCCAGCGCGTCGCGCTCTCGCGCAGCATGATCGCCTGCGGGTCGAACCAGCGGCCCTGGTACAGCAGCCGGCCCAGGCGCCGGCCGCCCTCGCGGTACTGCTCGATCGTGTCTTCGTTGTGGATGCCGGTCACCAGCCGCTCGTAGGCGATGAACAGCAGCGCCATGCCGGGCGCCTCGTAGATGCCGCGGCTCTTGGCCTCGATGATGCGGTTCTCGATCTGGTCGCTCATGCCCAGGCCGTGGCGCCCGCCGATGCGGTTGGCCTCGAGCATCAGCTCGACCGCGCTGCCGAAGGTCTGGCCGTTCAGCGCCACCGGCTGGCCTTCGGCGAATTGCACCGTGACGCGCTCGCGTGCCACCGCCACCTCATCGC
>JBDSZM010000350.1:0-9993 GCA_039925165.1 Burkholderiaceae bacterium | reverse complement strand
CGATTCCAGCGCCGCGATGCGGGCCGGCACCGAGATGACCGGATGCAGCAGGATCCCCATCAGCAGGATCAGCCCGACGAGTGCGACCATGACCGCGACGACGATGCCCCAGACCTTGGCCTGGCTGGTCGCATCGGGCTTGATCTTCAGGCGCCGTTGCGTCTCGGGCAACGGCACCTGTTCGCCGATCCAGCGGGCGCCCAGGCGCTCACGCAGCGCCGCGACGATGGCATCGCGGTCGGGCCCCTGCGGCAGCACGCGCATCACGCCCGGCGGGCCCATCGAGGTCCGCGGCGGCGCGGCGCCGGCGCGGTGCGACAGGATCAGCCACTCGAGCCGGGGCCGGGATCCAGCCCGCCATGTCGGGCGCGCCGCGCCCACCCATGCCCGCAACAATGCCAGAGGGACCCGCGATCCTTGGGCCCGTTCAAGCCTTGACCTCGAGCCGCTCGACCGGTGCCCTCGATCGCGTCCCCGCAGGGTCTCGTCGGTGCCGCCCATGGGGTCGTCGGAACGCAGGCGCAGCGCGGTGTCGTCGATCTCGACGCTGGACTCGGTATCGCCGAGGGCCGTGGGCACGGTCCAGGTCCAGCGCAGCGGAAGCGTCGTCGATGCCATGCCATGCCCTTCGGGGAGGTCGTCGCACACGCCGACATCCGTGCCGGCGCAGGATAGCGGGTCGATGCGCGCCGGTCACGCGGGTCGCGGTGCCGGCCACGTCCGCGCGGCGGCGCCCGGCCGGGCGCACTATCATCCGCGCGCCCCGCGGGCGAAGGACACCATGCAACCCGTCATCACCAGCCTGCTCGATACCGACCTGTACAAGTTCACGATGTGGCAGACGATGCTGCACCGTCATCCGCAGACGCAGGCCGAGTACACCTTCGTCTGTCGGAATCGGCCGGCGCACCCGCTGGCCGAGCTGGTCGATGAGATGAATGCACAGCTCGACCACCTGTGCCGGCTGCAGTTCGCGCCCGACGAGCTGGCCTACCTGCGCAGCCTGCGCTTCATCAAGTCCGACTTCGTCGATTTCCTGCAGATCTTTCACTTCCAGCGCGGCTTCATCAGCGTGCGCGCGGTCGGACCCGATCTCGAGATCATCGCGCGCGGTCCGCAGGTCCATGTGATGGCGTTCGAGATCTTCGTGCTCGCGATCGTCAACGAGCTCTATTTCCGCCGCTTCGACGGCGCCGCCGCCCGGCTCGAGGGCCGGCGCCGGCTCGACGAGAAGATCGAGTCGGTGCGGGCTTTCGGTCGCGAGCCGGCGCGCCGCCATCCGTTCGAGTTCTTCGACTTCGGGGTGCGCCGGCGCTTCTCGGGCGAGTGGCAGCGCGAGGTCGTCGCCACGCTCAAGCGCGAGGTCCCGGACTACTTCAAGGGCACCTCCAACGTGCTGCTGGCGCGCGACCTCGACCTGGTGCCCATCGGCACCATGGCGCACGAGTACCTGCAGAGCTACCAGGCCCACGGCGTGCGGCTGCGCGACTTCCAGCGCGCCGCGCTCGAGGGCTGGGTCCAGGAGTACCGCGGCGACCTCGGCGTGGCCCTCACCGACGTGGTCGGCATGGATGCCTTCATCGCCGATTTCGACCTGTATTTCGCCAAGCTCTTCGACGGCCTGCGCCACGACTCGGGCGACCCGGTCGCCTGGGGCGAGAAGGCGCTGGCGCACTATGCGCGGTTGCGCATCGACCCCCACACCAAGCGGCTGGTGTTCTCCGACGGCCTCGACCTCGAACGCGCGATGGCGCTCTTCCGCCATTTCGCCGACCGCACCCAGCTCGGCTTCGGCATCGGCACCTACATCACCAACGACGTCGGTCAGGCGCCGATCGGGATCGTCATGAAGCTGACCCACTGCAACGGCCAGCCGGTGGCGAAGCTGTCCGACAGCCCGGGCAAGACCATGTGCGACGACCAGACCTTCCTGGCCTATCTGCGACAGGTCTTCAACATCAAGCCGTGAACCAGGCGCTCGCCTCGTCGATCAGCTTCTGCGGGGCCTGTTCGGCGATGTAGTGGCCGCAGGGCAGGGCGTTGCCGCTGACCTCGCGCGCCACCCGGCGCCATTCGTCGAGCGGGCGGAAGCAGCGCTCGATCACCCCGTCGGCACCCCACAGCACATGAAGCGGCGCCTCCACCTGCCGGCCGGCATCGCGGTCGGCCCGGTCGTGGACGAGGTCGATGCCGGCGGCGGCGCGGTAGTCCTCGCAGGTGCCGTGCGCCGCGCCAGGCAGGGCCAGGCAACGCGCGTATTCGGCGTACGCACGCGGGTCGAACGGGCCGAGTCCGGCGCTGCGCCGGCCCATCACGTCGTGCAGGTAGGCGGCCGGGTCGGTCTCGATCAGGCGTTCGGGCAGCGGCGCCGGCTGGATCAGGAAGAACCAGTGCCAGTAGGCGCGCGCGAAGGCCTCGGTGGTCTGTTCGTACATCGCCAGCGTGGGCGCGATGTCGAGCAGCATCAGGCGCCGCACGGCCACCGGGTGGTCCATCGCCAGCCGGTGCGCGACGCGCGCGCCGCGGTCGTGTGCCAGCACGTCGAAGCGCTCGAAGCCGAGCGCCCGCATCAGTGCGATCTGGTCGAGCGCCAGCGTGCGCTTGGCGTAGTTCGCGTGGTCGGGCAGCCCGGCCGGCTTGCCCGAGTCGCCGTAGCCGCGCAGGTCGGCCAGCACGAGCGTGTGGCGCTGCGCCAGCGCCGGTGCGACCCGGTACCAGATCGCGCGGGTCTGGGGATGGCCGTGCAGCAGCAGCAACGGCGGGCCCGACCCCATCGTCAGCGCCGCGATCTCGACCCCGGTCTCGGTCTCGACCCGGCAGCCGACGCCATCGGGATACAGCGCCGCGAGGCCGGGCGACAGGTCGGCCGGTCGAAGGCTCATCGCGTCGGCAGCGGCTTGCGCGGCTGCCAGTGGTCGAGCGTGTCGCGGGCGTGGTTCAGGGCCGGCTCCGAAGACTCGGCGCACCTCGGGCCGAGCAAGTCTGCATGGACCGGGCGCGGGGCCTCCGAGTCGGCGCAGCCGCCGGCGGCGTGGTGGATCGGTTCGAGCATGTCGGGCTCCAGGGCTAGACCCGGCCTGGGTGCAGCTCGCCGGGGGGTGGAACCAGTCTATGCCAGGCGTTCGGCACACGTGCAGGTGCGGCGGCCTCAGCCCCCGGCCAGGCGGCGTGTCCGCGCAATGTCGGCGTCCAGGTCCGACCATGCCGGGCGGCCCGGTGCGTATCGCTGGCGCAGGTAGCCCACCAGCGCGGCGAGCTGCCGGTCGTCGATCGCCTCGGCGAACGACGGCATGAAGCCGAGGTCGCGGCCGGCCGGCACCCGCACGCCGTCGAGGATCACCCGCATCAGGTTGTCCGGTCGGTCGCTGTGCAGCTTGCTCGACAGCGCCAGCGGCACGTTGACGCCGAGCAGTTGCGGACCGTCGCCATCGTGGTGACACGCCCCGCAGGCGGTCTGGAACATCCGCTGTGCAGCGTCAGGCGGTGGCGCGTGGGTCAGTGCAGCGGCGACCGTGCGCGCGGCCGCGGCCTGCGCCTGCGCATCGGTCTGCGGCGGGTTGAACGACGCGAGGTAGGTGGCCATCGCGCGCAGGTCGGCATCGGGCGCGGGCGCCAGTTCGTGCACCACCGTCGCCATCGGGCCGGTGGCCGCGCCGTGCTCGGCGCTGTGGCCATGGCGCAGGTAGTCGTAGAAAGCCGATGCGGTCCAGGCGACCGGCGCGCGGCTGGTTGCGCTGAGCGACGGCGCCTCGTGGCCGTCGACCCTCGCGCCGCCGAGGAAGGCCGCGCCGCCGCTGCGTTCGGCGCCGAGGGCGTTGCGCCCGGTGTGGCAGGCGCCGCAGTGGCCGAGCCCGTTGACGAGGTACGCGCCGCGGTTCCATTCGGTCGACCGTGACGGGTCGGCGGCGCGCGGCGCGCGGCCGAGGAAGAGGCCGTTCCACACCGCCATCAGCGGCCGCAGGTTGAACGGGAAGGCCATCGCCGCCGCAGGGGTCGGCGCGCGCACCGCCGGCTGCGCCATCAGGTAGGCGTAGAGGTCGGTCAGGTCGGCGTCGCTGACGTGGGTGAACGACGGGTACGGAAAGGCCGGGTAGAGCTGGTGGCCGTCGCGCGAGATGCCGTCGCGCATCGCGCGCTGGAAGGCGGCGAGCGACCAGGCGCCGAGACCGGTCTCGACGTCGGGCGTGAGGTTGGTGGTGGTGACGGTGCCGAACGGCGTCGCCATCGCCAGGCCGCCGGCGTTGCGCGCGCCACCGGGCGCGGTGTGGCAGCCCGCGCAGTCGCCGATCGCAGCGAGCTGCCGGCCACGTTCGATCGCCTCGGCGCTGTAGACCACCGCGCCGCTGCGCAGCACCGGCGCGATCGCCGCCGGCCGCATCCCGATCAGCGCCGCGCCGAGACCGAGCAGGCCGGCCAGCAGCCCGCCGGCAAGGGCCGCCGTCCGGCGCGACTTGGGCCAGGGCGCATCGGCCGGCATCGGGTGGGCCGATGGCGCGACGCGGGCCCGCTCAGGCGCGGCCGGGGCGGGCGGATGCAGCGCCGCGCGCACCACCTCGGGCGTGAACGGCGGCGCTCGCAAGCGCACGCCGGTCGCATCGAAGATCGCGTTGGCGATCGCCGCGGTGCCGGGCACCGACGACGACTCGCCGACGCCGAGCGGCGGCTCGCCGGGCCGCGGCATCGAGACGACCTCGATCACCGGCACCTCGCGAAAACTCAGGATCGGATAGCTGCCGAAGTCGCGGCTGGCGATCGCGTGGGTCTGCGGATCGAGCGCCATCCGTTCTTTCAGCGCGCGGCTGGTGGTCTGGATCACGTTGCCGTGGACCTGATGCTGCAGGCCCGCCGGGTTGATCACGAGCCCGGCGTCGTGGCCAACGACGACGCGGCGCACGTGCACCTCGCCGGTGATGCGGTGCACGTCGACATCGGCGACCCAGGCCGACCAGGCCGCGCCGAAGCCCGGCCACTGGCTGTGCACGTAGCGCGCGTAGGCGACGCCCTGGCCGCGCAGCCAGTCGCCGTCGGGCGGCAGCTGTTGCGGCACGGCATGCGGCCGCCAGCCGGCGCGCGCCGCGGTCGCCTGCAGCAGCTCGCTGGCGCGCGGGTCGCTCAGGTGACGCAGCCGGTAGTCGATCGGGTCGGCGCCAGCGGCGGTGGCGAGCTCGTCGATATAGGACTCGTGGGCGAACGAATTCGGCAGCGCCGAGACCCCGCGCAGCCACGAGGCACGCAGGATCGGCGCCATGTCGTGCACCGTGACACGCAGGTGGTCGACGGTGTAGGGCGGGCGCGCGCTGCGGTCGCCCATCTCGAAGGCGCGCGCCACCGGCTCGATCGTGCGGGTCAGCAGCAGGGCCAGCGTCGGCGCGCCGTTCGACGGGTACGAGGTCGCGAAGTCCCAGGCCGCGACGCCGCCGTCGGCGGCGAGCGCACCGTCGACCGTCATGTGCTGCGCCGCGCCTTTGGGCTCCCACAGCATCTCCTGCGCGCGAGTGAGCTGCACCCGCACCGGCGCGCCGATCGCGCGCGACAGCAGCGCGGCATCGGCCGCCACGTCGTCGGCGCCGTTGCGGCCGTAGCAGCCGGCGGCTTCCATCCGCACCACCTCGACCGCGACGTCGGCGACGCCGGTCAGGCGCGCCAGGTCGGCGCGCAGCGCGTGCGGATTCTGGCTGCCGGCCCACACCGTGAGCGCGATGCCCGCCGGCGCGCCGGCATCGTCGCTGCCGTGCCAGTGCGCCAGCGCGCACGACGGGCCGAGGCTCGCGTGCAACTGGTAGGGCCAGGTGTAGGTGCGCGACAGGGCGCGGCCGTCGCTGCGCGCCTGCGCCAGCGTGGCGTCGACGTCGCCCTCGTCGACCAATCGGCGCGGCGTCGACGGATGCGCCCGCAGCGCCTGACCCAGGTCGGCCAGCGGCGGCATGCCGGGCCAGGGCTTCCAGCGCACCGCGAGCTGCGCGGCGGCCTGCTCGGCCACCTCTTCGCGCTCGGCCACCACGCCGACGAAGTCGCGCTGCACCACCACCGCCCGGATGCCCGGCAAGTGCGCGATCGAGCCTTCGTCGACCGCCTCCAGCGTGTTGCCGATGAACTCGCCGTGGTCGGCGCCGGCGTAGGGCGGCCGCACGACGCGGCCGTGCAGCATCCCGGGCAGGCGCATGTCGTGCACGAAGACGGTCTCGCCGCAGGCCTTGGCCGGCAGGTCGACGCGAGGCACCGACTGGCCGACCACCCGGTGCTCGGCGACCGGCTTGGCCGGGGTCGACAGGTCCAGCACGAGGTGGATGCGCTGGCCATGCAGCAGCGCGGCGAAAGTGATCGATCCGCGTACGCCGGCAGCCTCGCCATCGCTGCGCGAGACCACGCCGTCGCGCACCGCCAGCGCGGCCGGCGGCAGCTCGAGCGCCGCCGCCGCGCGTGCCACCAGCCAGGCGCGTGCCTGCGCGGCCGCATGCCGCAGCGGCACCGCATGCAGCTGGATCGAGGTGCTGGCGATGGTCGGCCCCTGGTTCGGCGCGCGGGCGGTGTCGCCCAGCACCATCCGCACCGTGCCGACCGGCACATCGAGTTCTTCGGCGACGATCTGTGCCAGCGCGGTCGCGATGCCGGTGCCGAGGTCGACATGACCGTGCAGCGCGATCACCCGGCCGTCGTCCCAGACCGACAGCAGGACTTCCATCCCTTCCGCAGGGTTGGCCGGCGTCGCCGCTGGCTGGCCACGCGCCGGCGCGCCCGGCGGTGCCGGCGCGCGCAACACCAGCAGCACGCCATCGGCATTCAGGAAATCGCCGCGGGTGCGCAAGGCCGCGTCGTTCATGCGCTGCGCCCGGCCGCGAGCATCACGGCCTGCAGGATCTCGACATGGCTGCCGCAGCGGCACAGGTTGCCCGACAGCGCGCAGCGGACTTCATCCTCGGTCGGTCGCGGCGTGCGGGCCAGCAGCGCGACGGTCGCCATCACCATGCCGTTCAGGCAGTAGCCGCACTGCGCCGCCTGGGCGTCGATGTAGGCCTGCTGCACCGGGTGCGGGTGGGCGCGGTCACCCAGGCCTTCGAGGGTCGTGACGGTGCGGCCGGCGACGCCGCGCGCCGGGATGACGCAACTGCGCGCCGCGACGCCGTCGACCAGCACCGTACAGGCGCCGCACTGGCCGAGGCCGCAGCCGTACTTCGGCCCGTTCAGGCCGCAGTCGTTGCGCAGCACCGTGAGCAGCGAGGCTTGCGCGTCGACCGCCAACGTCACGGGCTTGCCGTTGACCGTCAGGACGAACGGCGGGGCGGTCGGTGGCGTCGCAGGCACGGGCATCGGCAGGCGCGCGCAGCCCGCTTCAGGCCGGCATCGCGATGTCGGCCGACTGGATGCGTTTGACGCCCTTGGCCGCCATCTGCTTCCAGGCCGCGGCGAGCGAGCCGTTGAGGTCGATCGCGCGGGTCGCGTCCTCGATCACATAGGCCTCGAAGCCGAGGCGGCGCGCGTCCATCGCGGTCCAGGCGACGCAGAAGTCGGTCGCCAGGCCGGTGACGTAGACGCGCGTGATGCCGCGCTGCTTCAGGTAGCCGGCCAGGCCGGTCGGCGTCTTGTGGTCGGCCTCGTCGAACGCTGAATAGCTGTCCATCGCCTTGCGGTAGCCCTTGCGCACGATGACCTGCGCGGTCGGGATGGCGAGGTCCTTGTGCAGCGCCGCGTCGGGCGTGCCCTGCACGCAGTGGTCGGGCCACAGCACCTGGGTGCCGTACGACAGCCGGGTCGTCTCGAACGGCTTCTTGCCGGCGTGGCTGCTGGCGAACGAGGCGTGGCCGGGGGTGTGCCAGTCCTGTGTCAGGACGACGTTCTCGAAAGCCTTGGCGAGCCGATTGATGACCGGCACCACCTCCTCGCCGGCCTTCACCGGCAGGGTACCGCCGGTGACGAAGCAGTTCTGCACGTCGACCACGATCAGCGCCGACTTCGCGTCGGGCTTCATGGGCGCGGCGGCATGCGCGGGCCACGGCAGGGCGGAGCACAGCACGGCGCCGGCGGCGCCCTGCAGCAGGACGGTTCTTCGATTCGGGTGCGACGGCATCGGGGATCTCCTTGGCAATGGACGAAAGGCGGGGTCGTGTCGCGGCGGGAACGACGGAACGCGAAGGCCGCTACACGCTCAGGTGGGCTCGCCGCACCGCCTCGTCGGCGGCGAGCTCGGCCATCGTGCCGCTCCAGCGGATCTGGCCCTTCTCCAGCACATAGGCGCGGTCGGACACGAGTTCGGCGAAGTGCATGTTCTGCTCGGACAGCAGGATGCTCACGCCCTGCGCCTTCAAGGACAGGATGGTCTGCGCCATCTGCTCGACGATCAAGGGGGCGACGCCCTCGGAAGGCTCGTCGAGCAGCACGACGAAGGGGTTGCCCATCAGCGTGCGCGCGACCGTCAGCATCTGCTGTTCGCCGCCGCTCATGCGCCCGCCCGGCCGGTCGGGCATCTCGGCGAGGTTGGGGAACAAGGTGAACAGCGCCTGTTCGGTCCACAGCGGGGCCGCCGCGCCGCCCGGCCAGATGCGTGCCGGCTGACGCCCGACGGCGAGGTTCTCGCGCACGCTGAGGTCGGCGAAGATGCGCCGGTCCTCGGGCACGTAGCCGAGGCCGAGGCGGGCGATCCGGTGCGGCTCGGCCTCGGAAATGTCGCGGCCCATGAAGTCGACCCGGCCGGCGCGCTTGTCGAGCATGCCCATCAGCGCCTTCAGCGTGGTCGATTTGCCGGCGCCGTTGCGGCCCATCAGCGCGACCACTTCGCCGCGGCCGACCTGCAGGTCGACGCCGAACAGGATCTGCGCCGCGCCGTACCAGGCCGCAAGCTGGCGGGCCTCGAGCAGCGCGGTCGACGCGGGAGCTTCGTGCGGCGCACCCGCGGATGCGCCTTGGGGCCGGCCGGTCGGCTTCATGGCGCCACCGCCGGGGTCTTCTGCTGCGCCGCCTCGAAGGTGCGGCCGCTGCCGAAGTAGACCTCCTGCACCTTCGGGTGGTCGCGGATCTCGGCCGGCTTGCCCTGCGCGATCAGCCGGCCGCGGGCCAGCACGATGATGCGGTCGGCATGCGCGAACACCACGTCCATGCTGTGCTCGGTGAAGAGCACCGCCAGGCCGCGATCGACCACCAGGCGCTTAGTCAGCGCCATCAGCGCGTTGCGCTCGGCCGGCCCCATGCCGGCGGTCGGCTCGTCCATCAGCAGCAGGCGCGGCGCATTGGTCATCGCGATCGCCAGCTCGACCCGCTTGACGTCGCCGTAGGCCAGCACGCTGCACGGCCGGTCGGCCTGCGTCGCCATGCCGACCTGGTCGAGCAGGGCCAGCGCAGCGTCGCGCCGGTACGCCGCGGCGCGCCGCCACATCGCATAGAGCTTCGCGTCGGCCGAGAGCAGCGCCATCTGCACGTTCTCGACGACCGTCAGCGAGGCGAAGGTCTCGGCGATCTGGAAGGTGCGGCCGACGCCGCGGTGCCAGATGTCGCGCGGCGCGCGGCCGATCAGCTCGACGCCGTCGAGACGGATCGAGCCGGCGTCGGCGCGCAGCTGACCGTTGACCATGTTGAAGGTGGTGGACTTGCCGGCCCCGTTCGGCCCGATCAGCGCCAGCAGCTCGCCGGCCGCCACCTCGAAGCTCACGCCGTCGACCGCTCGCACGCCGCCGAACGACTTGTCGAGGTTCTCGACCTGGAGCAGCGCGCGCGTCATCGGGCGCTCACGGTCCGGTCCGCCGACTTTGCCGGGGGGTGCGACGAACCGTTTGATGGCGCCTCATGCCGCAGCCCCGCGGCCTTCGCGAGTGCGGCACGGCGGCGCTGCGTCCAGGTGTCGACGAGGCTGCCGAAGAAACCGGCGATGCCCTGCGGAAACACCAGCACCAGCAGCAGGATCACGCCGCCGAGCAGGGCGCGCCAGTAGTCGGTGTTGCGCGCGACCGCGTCCTGCAGCCAGGTGAAGCTGACAGCGCCGACGATCGGGCCGGCGAGGGTCTG
>JBDSZM010000349.1:0-4154 GCA_039925165.1 Burkholderiaceae bacterium | reverse complement strand
GAGATCGTGCTCAAGCTGATGGCCGGCGCCGACGTCTTCAGCGAGAACTTCAAGGCCGGCACGATGGAGCGCCTGGGCCTCGGCCCGTCCGCGCTGGCGCGCCTGAACCCGCGGCTCGTCCATGTGTCCCACAAGGGCTTCCTGCCCGGCCCGTACGAGCACCGCACCGCGCTCGACGAGGTGGTGCAGATGATGGGTGGCCTGGCCTACATGACCGGGCCCGAAGGCCGGCCGCTGCGTGCCGGCAGCAGCGTCAACGACATCATGGGCGGCATGTTCGGCGCGATCGGCGCGCTGGCCGCGCTGCAGCAGCGCGACCGCGCGGTCGGCGGCACCGGGCGCGGCCAGGCCGTGCAGAGCGCGCTGTTCGAGAACAACGTCTTCCTGGTCTGCCAGCACATGATGCAGTACGCCGTCACCGGCCAGCCCGCCGCGCCGATGCCGAGCCGCATCAGCGCCTGGGCGGTGTACGACGTCTTCACGGTGCGCGGCGGCGAGCAGATCTTCCTGGCCGCCGTGAGCGACACCCAATGGGCGCTGCTGTGCCGCGAGTTCGGCTGGGACGACCTGGCGAGCGACCCGCTTCTCGCGCGCAACAACGACCGCGTCCACGCGCGCGAATGGCTGCTGCCGCTGCTGCGCGAGCGCTTCGCGGTGCATGGCGCCGACGACCTCGGTCGCCGCTTCGAGGCCGCGGGCCTGCCCTACGCCCCCATCACGCGGCCGCAGGACCTGTTCGACGACCCGCACCTGCTGGCCACCGGCGGGCTCGCGCCGGTCAGCGTGCCGGCCGATGCCAGCGCGGCCCAGGCGCCGATCGAGACCCGCACCGCACTGCTGCCGCTGACGCTCGACGGCCGCCGCCTGCCGCTGCGCACGCCACCGCCGGTGCTGGGCGCGCAGACCGACGCACTGTTGCGCACGCTCGGCTATGCGAGCGACGCGATCGACGCGCTGCGGGGGGCCGGCGTGGTGGCCGGGCCGTCGGGCGCGGGCTGACGACGGACCGCGATCGATCCGCGACGTCGTCGCGCGCGGATCGGACCGGGCCACCCCGTAGCGCCGAGCCGCGAATCGCCGGTCCCGATTGACAAGGCCCCGATGCGTGCGACAGTCGCCAGCGCGACCGCGGGCCTCGTGTCCGGCCGTGCCGATCCCCGGCGCGGGGAGGGCCGACCCCGTCGCCGTCGCAGGAGTGAACCGCCATGTTGGACAAGCGTCGATTCCTGGTCGCGGGCGCTTTCGGCGCCGCGCTGCCGCTGCGGGCCCAGACCCTGCCGGCGGCCACATCGGCCGCCACGGCGCGCACCGGCCCCGGGCTCCTGACCGTGGCCGGTGCCATCGGCCGCGGCAACCGCGGCCCGCTGGATCCGGCCTTCGACCCGCTGCTGGTCAAGCACTCGACCGCCGCGTTCGACCGCGCCCACGTCTTCGACGCGGCGATGCTGGCACGCTTGCCGGTCGTGACGATCAAACCCACGCTCGAGTACGACGCCAAGGTCCACAGCCTGGCCGGCCCGCTGCTGAGCGCGGTGGTCGGGGCTGCCGGCGTCGCGCCCGGCGCCAAGGTCAACCTCGGCCTGCGCGCGCTCGACGGCTATACCGTCGCGGTGAGCCTGGCCGATGCCGACCGCTACCGCATGATCGTCGCCACCACCTTCGACGGCGTGCCGATGAGCCTGGGCGGCCTGGGTCCGCAATGGGCGGTGTACGACGCGGACCGGCTGGTCGACTTCAAGGACAAGCCTCTCAAGGAACGGTTCGGGCTGTGCCCGTGGGGGCTCTACTTCATCGAGGTCAAGAACCTCTGACCCTCGGCCGCAGGCCGGCGCCGCTCAGTGGCGGCCCTCGAGGCGTCCGATCATCGACTTCATCTCGGCGATCTCGCGCACCTGCGCCTCGACGATGGCGTCGGCGAGCTTGCGCACCTGAGGGTCGCGGATCTGCGCACGCCGGCTCGTCATGATGGCGATCGAGTGGTGCGGAATCATGGCCTTCATGTACGACACGTCGTCGACCGTGGCCTGGCTGCGAACCAGCCACAACGAGGCCGCGAACACGCCCACGCCGACGACCAGGATGCCGAGGTTGGCGGCGCGGTTCTTCAGCATGTGCAGCATGAAGCCCAGCATGATCAGCGCCATCACCGCCCCCATCAGCAGCGCCATGTACAGCCGCGTCTCGCTGAAGAGCACGTGGTCGAGCTGGTAGGTGTTGAGGTACATCAGGCCGAACATCACGACCGTGGAGACGCCGATCATGGCGGCGTAGCGGGGGTAGGGGTTCATTCGGTCCTTCTCCGGTCAATGCTGCGTCGAATTCCGCGGTGTGACATTTAGCAATCGTCGTGCCCACTCGGCAACGCGTCCCGGCCGATCGACCGCCCGCCGAGCCCCGGTCCCCCACAGGGCCTTTGCAGCGCTGCGCACATCCCGACCCGCCCCTATAGTCGCCCGCGTGCCCGCCCATCTGCGCAAGTTCCTCATCCACCTCGGCGAGACCTTCTGGCTGCTGCCGGCGGCGCTCACGATGGTCGGCATCTTCGGTGCCGTCGGACTTGTGCACCTCGATCGCATCGGCGCGGTGCCGCACTGGCTGATCGATGGCGAATGGGTCTACAACGGCGGCGGCACCGGCGCGCGCACGCTGCTCGGCGCGATCGCGGCGTCGAGCATCGGCGTGGCCGGCACGGTGTTCTCCATCACCATCGCGGCGCTGTCGCTCGCCGCGGGCCAGATGGGCCCGCGCCTGTTGCGCAACTTCACCCGCGACCGCGGCGTGCAGGTCACGCTCGGTGCCTTCCTGGGCACGTTCTCGTATGCCCTGATGGTGCTGCGCAGCGTGCGCACCCAGGACGAGGGCGCCTTCACGCCGCACCTGTCGTTGTCCGTCGGCATCCTGCTCGCCTTCGCCTGCGTCGCCACGCTGGTCTACTTCGTCGGCCACATGGCGAACCGGATCAACGTCGATACGGTGGTCAAGCTGGTGAGCGACGAGGTCAGCGCCGCGATCGAGCGGCTCACCCTTCAGAGCCCCGGCCCCGAGGCCCCTGCAGCGCCGCTGTGGAACGACGCAACCCTCGTCGTCGAGGCGCGCCGCGGCTACCTGCAGGAGCTCGACGCGGAGGGCCTGGCCGACTGGGCGGCCGAACACGAGTGCGTCGTGCGCCTGCTGGTGCGGCCCGGCGACTACGTCTTTCCCGGCACGCCGATCGCGCTCGTCAGCGGCGCGCCCGAGAACGTCACCGCGGCGGTGGCCGACGCGCTGGCATTGGGCGGGACACGCATCAGTTCGGCCGACCTCGAGTTCGCGATCCGCCAACTGGTCGAGGTGGCGGTGCGCGCGCTCTCGCCGGGCATCAACGATCCGCACACCGCCATCAGCGTGCTCGACCGGCTCGGCGCTTCGCTGTGCGCGGTGGCGCCGGTCCACCTGCACTCCGGCGTGTACCTGCGCCACGAGCGACCCGCGCTGGTGATGCCGAGCGTCGACTACGCCGGCCTGTGCGATGCCATGTTTCACCTGATCCGGCAAAGTGCCACGGCTCAGGTCTCGGTGCTGTTGCGCCTGCTGGAGGTGCTGACCGCGGTGGCCAGCTGCGAGCGCGCACCCGAGCGCCTTGCCCAATTGCGTCGCCACGCTGATCTGGTGCTGGCGGACGCCCGCCGCAACGTCGCATCGGTGGCCGATCTGGACGACGTGCGCTCACGCCACGCCGCGTTCGAACGGATGCGCACGCTCGGGCCGCGCGACGCGTTCGCTGCAGCCCTCACCTCCTGACTTTCAACGGGATCGCGCATGGAATTCTTCGGCATCGAATGGGTCGGCCTCAACCCCGAGAACGGTCGCAAGCTGCTGCTCTCGCTGGTCTTCATCGCGGTCGTGCTCGGCGCCAGCGCGGCGGTGCGCGGCCTCGTGAGCCTGATCCTCGGTCGCACCGACCACGCGACGATCCAGTCGCGCTTCTGGACCCGCCAGGGCGTGAGCCTGCTGGCCACCGTGGTGCTGCTGATCGGGCTGCTCTCGATCTGGTTCAACGACCCGGCGCGACTGGCGACTGCGTTCGGCCTCATGTCGGCCGGCCTGGCGTTCGCGCTGCAGCAGGTCATCACCGCCATCGCGGGCTACTTCGTGATCCTGCGCGGCTCGACCTT
>JBDSZM010000348.1:0-2921 GCA_039925165.1 Burkholderiaceae bacterium | reverse complement strand
TCGGTGGTCGGCCGCGTCACCGCGCCCGCGACGCCGTGGCTCGCGCCGGCGATGACGCGGATCTCGACGCCATCGCCCAGCGTCAGCGCCGGCACCTGCGTCGGCGGCACGTCGCGGTACTGCGGGGCCGTCATCTTGTCCTTCGCAGCGAGATTGACCCAGAGCTGGAAGCCGGCCATCCGGCCTTCCTGCTGCTCGGGCATCTCGGAGTGGATGATGCCGCGGCCGGCGGTCATCCACTGCACGCTGCCCGGCTCGAGCAGGCCGACGTTGCCGACGCTGTCGCGATGCCGCATGCGGCCGGCCTTCATGATCGTGACGGTCTCGAAGCCGCGGTGCGGGTGATCGGGAAAACCGCCGATGTAGTCTCCCGCGGCGTCGCTGCCGAAGGCATCGAGCATCAGGAACGGATCGAGCCGCTGCTGCTGCGGCTGCGTCAGCACGCGTGTCAGCTTGACGCCGGCGCCGTCGGACGTGGGCTGGCCGCGCACCAGGCGTTCGACGCGGCGCGAGCGGGCGACGCGGAATTGGGATTCGGACGGGTTCATGCGATCACTCTAGCGCCGCCCGCCACCCTCGGGCTGCAACGCGGCTGAACGCAGCCGGCAAACGATTTGCATCCCGCCTTGCCGGCGCGGACCACACTGCGGTTGCCAGCGCGCTCGCCGCGAAAGCGGTGTAATCGCAGCCCGGCCGCCCCGACCGAACGTTCGATCGATCCCCTTCCGACCAAGGACTCCCCATGAAGCTTTACTACAGCCCCGGCGCCTGCTCGCTCTCGCCCCACATCGTCGTGCACGAAGCCGGCCTGGCCGTCGACCTGGTCAAGGCCAACCTGCAAGCCCACAAGCTCGAGGACGGCAGCGACTTCTACGCCGTCAATTCCAAGGGCTACGTGCCGATGCTTGAGCTCGACAACGGCGAGCGCCTGACCGAAGGCCCGGCCATCGTCCAGTACCTCGCCGACCAGGTGCCCGCCAAGAAGCTCGCGCCGGCCAACGGCACGATGGCGCGCTACCGCCTGCAGGAATGGCTCAACTTCATCACGAGCGAACTGCACAAAGGCATCGGCGGCCTGTTCAACCCGGCCATGAACGACGACGGCAAGGCCGTCATCCGCAGCCGCGCGACCGGCAAGCTGGAATGGGTCGACCAGCAGCTCGAAGGCAAGCAGTACTTGATGGGCAACGACTTCAGCGTCGCCGATGCCTACCTGTTCACCATCGTCAACTGGACCAAGAACACCGGCATCGACATCTCGGGCATGAAGAACCTGAGCGCCTTCCAGGCCCGCATGGCGACGCGTCCCGCGGTGCAGGCCGCGATGAAGGCCGAAGGCCTGTTGAAGTAACCGGTGCTCCCGGCGCGGCGCGTGATCGCACTCGTTGCCACGCTGGTCGTGGCGGCGTGCAGCATCGTGCGCGGCGCGCCGACCGACGGCCGGTACGACGGCGAGTTGTGCGTCGCGACCTCCGCCACCAACCCGCCGAGTTGCGGCCCGGCGGAGGTCAGCCTGTCGGGCGCGCAGGCACGGGTGCAGGTGAGCGACATCGTCTACCGCCTGACGCTGCGCGGCGATCGGCTCGACCTGGTCCTGATGCACGGCACGATGCAGATCGAAGGCTTCAGCACCGCCTATGCCTGGGAAGACCGGGTGCTGCGCTTCCAGGACCCCGACAAGCCCGTGCGCTACCGGGTCCGCTTCGCGGATCAGACGCCGAACCGGCCCTGATCCGCGGCGCCCGCCAGGTGCGCCGCCGCGAGCAGGGCGCGCGTGTAGGCCTGCTGCGGCGCGTCGAAGAGGGCCTGCGCCTCGCCCTGCTCGATCACGTCGCCGTCCTTCATCACCATCACGCGGTGCGACATCGCGCGCACCACCGCCAGGTCGTGGCTGATGAAGAGGTAGCTCATGCCGTAGCGGCGCTGCAGCTCGCCGAGCAGCGCCAGCACCTGCTGCTGGACCGACACGTCGAGCGCCGAGGTCGGCTCGTCGAGCACCAGCACCTCGGGCCGCAGCACCACCGCGCGGGCGATCGCGATGCGCTGGCGCTGGCCGCCCGAGAACTCGTGCGGATAGCGCTCGAGCACATTCGCAACCCCTTGCGCTGCGGTCAGTCCCACCTCTTCGAGCATCTGCAGCACCAGCGCATCGCGCTCGGGGCGTGACAGCTCCGGGCGGTGCAGCGCCAGGCCCTCGCCGACGATCTGCCCGACCGTCATGCGCGGGCTGAGCGAGGCAAAGGGATCCTGGAAAACGACCTGCATGCGCCGGCGCATCGCGCGCAGGACACTGCGCTCGGCGTTGTCGATGCGACGGCCGTCCATCTTGACCTCGCCGGCCGCCACCGGCTGCAGCGCGAGCAGCGCCATCCCGAGCGTGGTCTTGCCCGAACCCGATTCGCCGACGATGCCGAGCGTCTCGCCGCGGCGCAGTTGCAAGGTCGCGTCGCGTACCGCGCGCAGGCGGCGCTTGGAAAACCAGCCTTGCGCGGTGACAAATTCGACCGCCACATCGCGCGCCTCGACCAGCACCGGCGCGTCGTCGGGCACCGGTTGCACCACGCGCTGCGGCCGGCTCGCCAGCAGCTTGCGCGTATAGGCGTGCTGCGGCGCGGCGAATACGCTGTCGGTCTCGCCCATCTCGACCAGCCGGCCGCGCTCCATCACCCCGACGCGGTGGGTGTAGCGGCGCACCAGGTTCAGGTCGTGGGTGATGAACAGGAGCGCCATCCCCATTTCGGCCTGCAGCTCGTCGAGCAGCGCCAGGATCTGCGCCTGGATCGTCACGTCGAGCGCGGTCGTCGGCTCGTCGCAGATCAGCAGCCGGGGCCGGCACGCCAGCGCCATCGCGATCATGGCGCGCTGGCGCTGGCCGCCCGACAGCTGGTGCGGGTAGGCGTCGAAGCGCTGCGCCGGGTCGG
>JBDSZM010000347.1:0-3318 GCA_039925165.1 Burkholderiaceae bacterium | reverse complement strand
TTCGATCTGCTGGCGGCCGGGGGCAAGTCGACGATGGCGTTGCCGCAGGCCGAGCGGCGCATCCGACTCGAACGCCTGCTGGGCAGCGCCGCTCCGCCGCTGCACCTCACGCCGATGACGCGCGACGCCGCCGAGGCCGGGCGCTGGCTGCAGCAGTTCGAGGGCGCCGGTCTCGACGGCGTCGTTGCCAAGCTCGAATCGGCCGCCTACCAGCCGGGCAAGCGCGCGATGCTGAAGATCAAGCACGTGCGCAGCGCCGATTGCGTCGTGGCCGGGTTCCGCTGGTACAAGGACTGCACCGACGCCGTCGGCTCGCTGCTGCTGGGCCTCTACGACGACACCGGTACCCTGCACCACGTGGGGGTGACCTCGTCGTTCACGATGGCGATGCGCCAGCCTTGCTGGAGGCGCTGGCGCCGCTGCGCGAGCGGGCGGCCGAGTCGCACCCGTGGCGCGAGGGGGCCGGCGCGTCGGTCGGCGGTGCGCAGCGCATGCCCGGCGCGCACAGCCGCTGGAGCGGCGGCAAGGACTTGAGCTGGCAGCCGCTGCGACCCGAGCGCGTCTGCGAGGTCCGCTACGACCACCTGCAAGGCCAGCGCTTTCGCCACGCGACGACCTTCATGCGCTGGCGCCCCGACAAGCCGGCAGTCGATTGCCGTTAGAGCCGGCTCGAGGTGACGACGCCGTGCGAGCTGGCCCGGGTCTTCGGCGCCTGAGGCGGTGCGGGTGCCGGCCTTTCGCACTGGGCAGACAGCATCTTGGTGGACCGCTGCAGGATCGCCGCCGCATTGCTGTCGTGCTGGGCGACAGATGCAGGATGACCACGGATGCCATGTCGGGCTTGCCCGGCAGTTGCTCGAAGCACGTGGTCAGCGCGGCCAGACCGCCGGCGGATGCGCCCAGACCCACCACCGAAAAATCGAGGCCACTCGCCTTGCCCGATCGGTGCGCCCGGCGGGTGATGCGTCGTTGATGCAATTCCTGTCATGTGCCACTCGCACGGTCTTACAAGGGGGCGGCTCGCCGCATTCTGAACGCGTACTCCATCGCGACCGGCGCTGACCCTGCACCGGGACCGGTGGCTCTCGGGCAGACCGGCGTCAGCGAGTGCCGACCCTTGGGGACGGGCAGCGCGCGTATCTCAGTGCTGTCCCAGCGCCCGTTGCAGTGCCGCCGCCACGTCGGCCGCGGCCGGCTCCCGCCACCGAGCCAGCACATGCTGATCCGGGCGCAGGAGGTAGGTGGTGCCGGGCCGCGCGTCGTAGCGTTGTGCGGCCAGACCGTCGACCGGCAGCACGACGATGTCGACCCGGGCGATGCCCTGGGCGCCGGCGCGCACGGCGTGCTCGCTGGCGTTGTTGCCGGCGGCGTCGAAGACCAGGGCCGTGAAAGCAGGGCCGGCGAGCCGGCGCAGCAGCCAGTCGCGGCTGTCGCCGTCAGCCAAGGGCGCGTCGGCGGCGGCGGCGCCCGGAACCATCGCACCGGCAAAGGCGTCGCGGTCCGGCGTATTGAGCGCCGAAGCGTGCAGCGTGGTCGGCGTCGACAGCCGCCCGCTGTTGACGAAGCGGCGCGCGAACGGATGTGTGCGAGCCAGTTCGAGCACCGCGTCGCGGAACAGCCGCGAGACCTCGCTCTTGGGCGTGATGAAGTCGGTCGCGCGGGTCGAATGGCGGATGTTTTCGTCGGCGGCGGCCTCGCGCTCGCTGGCGTAGCTGTCGAGCAGGGCGTCGCCGGCCTCTCCCTTCAGCACCATGTTGAGCTTCCACGCCAGGTTGTCGGCGTCCTGCACGCCCGAGTTAGCGCCGCGTGCGCCGAACGGCGACACGCCGTGGGCCGCGTCGCCGGCGAAGAACACGCGGCCGTGGCGGAACGACGCCATCCGCTGGCACGCGAAGGTGTAGACGCTGGCCCACTCGAGTTCGTAGGGCAGCGTCTGGCCCAGCGCCTGGCGCAGCATCGCGTCGACCCGCGGGCGGATGTTCGCAGGCTGCTTCTCGTGCTCGGGATCGGCGTCCCAGCCGAGCTGGAAATCGATCCGCCACACGCCGTCGGGCTGGCGGTGCAGCAGCACGCTGCGATGTCGGTGGAACGGCGGGTCGAACCAGAACCAGCGCTCGGCCGGAAACGCGTCGGGTCCGCCCGCCGCGAAGCGCACGTCGGCGATCAGGAAGCGGTCGCGAAAGACCCGCCCCTCGGTCTCCTGCCCGAGCAGCGAGCGCAGCGACGAGCGCGCGCCGTCGCAGGCCGCCACGACCTCGGCGTCGAGGGTGTAGCGGCCGTCGGGGGTGTCGATACCGAGCGTCACGCCGGTGGCCGTTTGCGCCACGGCGGTCACGCCGTGCTGCCAGCGGATCTCGAGGTTCGACAGTTCGGCGGCGCGCGCGGCCAGATAGGCCTCGGCGTAGTACTGCTGCAGGTTGATGAACGCCGGCCGGGCGTGACCCGGTTCGGGCAGCAGGTCGAAGCGGTACAGAAGGTCGGCGCCGAACCAGACCTTACCGACATTCCACTCGACGCCCTTGGCGCACATGGCATCGCCCACGCCCAGGCGGTCCCAGATCTCCAGCGTTCGCTTGGCAAAGCAGATCGCGCGCGATCCGCTCGAGAGCTTGCGGTCGCGTTCGAGCAGCAGCACCCGCTGGCCGCGCTGCGCCAGATCGATCGCCAGGGTCAGGCCGACCGGCCCGGCACCGACCACGACCATCCGGTGGCGCGCGGGCGTGCCGGAGTCCTGGTCGGCACAGCGGTGATAGGCGAACGCGTGACGCTGGATCGACGGCCCGTCGCTCGCGTACGACAGCGCGTGCGCGTCACGGTTCACGACGCGCGGCTCTCAGCCCTCGAGGGTGGCCCACATCGCCTGGTCGCGCTCGGCGGTCCAGACGCGCGGGTCGGCGTATTGGGTCGCTTCGTCGTAGGCGCGGGTCACGTCGAACGGCATGCAGTGGTCGAAGATCACCCAGCGGCCGTAGGTCGGCTGCATGCGCTCGTAGGTGTCGCGGTAGACCGTCTTCAAATCCTTGCCGGCCGCAGCGCCGGCCTGCACGCAGGCGTAGAGATCGCTGACGAAGGCCCGGGTCGACGCCAGGCCCTGCGCAACCCGGTCTACACCGATCAGGGCCGGGCCGCGTCCCGGCACCAGGGCGCGCGGGGCGAGCGCGGCGATGTTGTCGAGCGTGACCGGCCAGTCCTGGAAGTAGGCGTCGCCGCAGTAGGGCGTGGCGTCGAACTCGACCAGGTCGCCCGACAGCAGCGCCCGCTCCTGCGGCAGCCAGACGACCGTGTCGCCCTTGGTGTGGCCGCGGCCCAGCTGCAGCA
>JBDSZM010000346.1:0-4510 GCA_039925165.1 Burkholderiaceae bacterium | reverse complement strand
CGGTCCGGGTACGCCAACCCGTAGGCGATCGGCACCCGCATGTCGGGCGTGCCGAGTTGCGCCAGCACCGAGTTGTCGCGGCACACCACCATCGAGTGGACGATCTGCTGCGGATGGATCAGGACCTTGATCTGTTCGGGCGCGAGGTCGAACAGCCAGCGCGCCTCGATCACTTCGAGCGCCTTGTTCATCATCGTCGCCGAGTCGACCGAGATCTTGCGGCCCATCGAGAAGTTGGGGTGCGCACAGGCCTCGTCGACCCGCACGCTGGCCAGCGTGGCCGGGTCACGACGGCGAAACGGCCCACCCGACGAGGTGAGCAGGATGTGGTCGATGCGGCCGGCCCAGGTCGAGCGGTCGAGCGGCAGGCACTGGAAGATCGCCGAGTGCTCGCTGTCGATCGGCAACAGCGTCGCGCCGCCGCGTTGCACCGCCTGCATGAAGAGTGCACCGCCGACCACCAGCGCCTCCTTGTTGGCCAGCAGCAGGCGCTTGCCGGCGAGCGCGGCGGCCAGGCACGGCGCCAGCCCGGCGGCGCCGACGATCGCCGCCATGACCGCATCGACCTCGGGGTGCGCGGCCAGTTCGCCCAGCGCTCCGGCGCCGTCCAGCACTTCGGTCGGAACGTCGTGCGCCCGCAGCCGCAGGCGCAGCTCGCGCGCCTGCGCCGGGTCGGCCACCGCGGCAAAGCGCGGTCGCCACCTCACGCATTGCGCGAACAGCACATCGATGCGGCTGTGCGCCGTCAGTGCGAGGACCTCGAAACGGTCCGGGTGGCGCGCCACCACGTCGAGCGTGCTGGTCCCCACCGAGCCGGTGGCGCCGAGGATGCACAGCCGTTGCACGGACGCCATCGGCAGCTTCAGAGCGCGACCAGCGCGAGCGCGATCGGAAACACCGGCAGCAGCGCGTCGACCCGGTCGAGCACGCCGCCGTGCCCCGGCAACAGCTTGCTGCTGTCCTTGGCCCCGGCGCTGCGCTTGACGAGCGATTCGAAGAGGTCGCCGACGACGCTCATGCCGGCCAGAAACGCGACCAGCGGTGCGAGGCCGATCCATCCCGCCTGCTCCAGCAACCGGGTGTACAGGCTGGCCGAGTCGACCGCGATGCGACGGTCGATCGCGATCCACAGCAGCGCCAGCACCAGCGCGCCGAGCATGCCGCTGGCGACCCCTTCCCAGCTCTTGCCCGGGCTGATGCTCGGCGCGAGCTTGCGCCGACCGAAGCGGCGCCCGCCGAAGTAGGCAGCGATGTCGGCGACCCAGACCAGGCAGAGCACCGACAGGATGAAGTTGATGCCGCGTGCGCGTGCCGTCGCGAGCGCCAGCCAGGCGACGAAGAGCAGCACCATGCCGAGGACCCAGCGCACGCCGCGCGGCAGCGTGGGCCAGATCGCAGGCCCGCTGCGCAGCGCCCAGGCCCCGCCCAGCACCCACAGCAGCGCCGCGACCACCCACAGCCCCCGCGGCGCCGCGTCGGTGGCGCGCAACCACAGCGCCAGCGCACCCGCGCCGCCGATCACGAGTCCCGAGGCGAGCGCGATCGACGGCCATCCATTCAAGCGCGCCCACTCCCAGCCGGCCGCACCGATCAGCAGCAAGGTGATGGCGGCGAAAGGCCAGGGCGTGCGGGCGAAGAGTGCCGGCAGCAGGATCGCCAGCAGGACGAGTGCGGTGACGACCCGCTGTCCGAGCATGGTCAGGCCGCAGATGCCGGAGGAGCAGACTCGACCGCCCCGAACCGCCGGTCGCGACGTGCGTACGCGGCGAGCGCGGCGTCGAGTTCGGCCTCGTCGAACTCGGGCCAGAGGCAGTCGGTGAAATACAACTCGGAGTAAGCAGCCTGCCAGAGCAGGAAGTTGCTCATCCGCACCTCGCCGCCGGTGCGGATGAAGAGATCGGGGTCGGGCGCATGGCTGAGCGCCATGTAGCCGTTGAGCAGCGCCTCGTCGACCTGCTCGGCCGGCACGCCATCGGCAATCGCCCGCCGACAGGCCTGCACCACGTCCCAACGGCCACCGTAGTTGAAAGCCACCGACAGCGTGACGCGGGAGTTGTGCCGGGTGCTCGACTCGGCCTGCTCCCAGGCCAGGCGCAGCTTGTCCGAAACCTGACTGCGGTCGCCGACAATGCGGATGCAGACGCCGTGATCGGCGAGCTTGGCCAGGTATTTCGCCACCGCGACGAGCACCAAGCCCATCAGGCCCGAGACCTCTTCGCTGGGGCGTTTCCAGTTCTCGGACGAGAACGCGAACACGGTGACGTACTGGACGCCGCGATCGGCGCAGGCGAGCACGCTCTTGACCAGCGCATCAACGCCCTGCTTGTGGCCGAAGAAGCGCGGCATGAAGCGCTTCTTGGCCCAGCGGCCGTTGCCGTCCATGACGATCGCGATGTGGCGCGGCACCGCGCCGCGGACAACTGCAGCCGGCGGCGTCTGCGCCAAGGCCGGCACTTCGCGCAATCCGTGCTGCGTCATACCGCCATGATTTCCGCTTCCTTCGCCGTCGTCATGCGATCGATTTCGGCGATGGTGCGGTCGGTCAGCTTCTGCAGTTCGTCGAGCGAGCGGCGCTCCTCGTCCTCGGAGATGGTCTTGTCCTTGAGCAGCCGCTTGGCATGCTCGTTGGCATCGCGGCGCACATTGCGCACCGCGATGCGCGCCTCTTCGGCGGCGTGCCGCACCACTTTGGTCAGGTCGCGCCGACGCTCTTCGGTGAGTGCGGGCATCGGCACCCGCAGCAGGTCGCCCTGCGACGCCGGGTTGAGCCCGAGGTCGCTCTCGCGGATCGCGCGCTCGATCTTCGCGCCCATGCCCTTTTCCCAGGGCTGGACGCTGATCGTGCGCGCATCCATCAGGGTCACGTTGGCAACCTGGCTGATCGGCACCATCGAGCCGTAGTAGTCGACCTGCACCTGGTCGAGGATGCCCGGGTGGGCGCGACCGGTGCGGATCTTCTGCAACTCGGTGCGAAACGCCTCGACCGAGCGGGCCATCTTCTGCTCGGCCCCCTTTTTAATATCGCTGATGCTCATGCACTGGCTCCTTATGGCATGGCGAGGCTAGCGCCTGTTGACGCTATGGGAGGGCACGCGCCGCAGCGGCCCTTCGGGTGATCTCATCAAACAGCCGCTTGCCGCGTTGCAGATACTCGCCGTAGGCGCGGCTACACCTGCGCTCTGCGCCTCGCGAGCGGCTGTTTGATGAGTCACGCGTGCCCTCCCATAGCGTTAACAGGCCCTAAACGTGGACCAGCGTGCCCTCGTCCTCGCCGAGGACGACGCGGCGCAGCGCCCCGGGCTTGAAAATGCTGAAGACGCGAATCGGCAGCTTCTGGTCGCGGCACAGGGCGAAGGCGGTCGCGTCGAGCACCTGCAGGTTCTTCGTGATCGCCTCGTCGAAGCTGATATGCGAGTACCGCGTTGCCGACGGATCCTTCTTCGGGTCGGCGCTGTAGACGCCGTCGACCTTGGTCGCCTTCAGCACGATCTCGGCGCCGATCTCGGCCCCGCGCAGCGCTGCCGCGGTGTCGGTGGTGAAGAAGGGATTGCCGGTGCCGGCGGCGAAGACGACGACCTTGCCTTCTTCCAGGTATTGCAGCGCCTTGGGGCGCACATAGGGTTCGACCACCTGCTCGATCGCAATGGCGGACATGACGCGCGCCACCATGCCCTCCTGGCGCATGGTGTCGGCCAGCGCCAGCGCATTCATCACCGTGGCGAGCATGCCCATGTAGTCGGCGGTGGCGCGGTCCATGCCGACCGCACCGCCGGCGACGCCGCGAAAGATGTTGCCGCCGCCGATCACGACGGCGACCTCGCAGCCGAGGCGGGTCACCTCCTGCACCTCGCGCACCATCCGCACGATGGTCGCGCGGTTGATGCCGTAGGCGTCGTCGCCCATCAACGCCTCACCAGAAAGCTTGAGCAGGATGCGCTTGTACGCGGCCATGCGGAGACCCTCGGTTGGGTGGTCGGTGGCGGGGACGGAGTCCGTCGCGATGCGGAAGTCTAGTCGGACCGGCTCAAGCGCCCTTGGCCGCGGCGACCTGCGCGGCCACCTCCGCGGCGAAGTCGTCGACCTTCTTCTCGATGCCCTCGCCCACCACATACAGCGTGAAGCTGCGCACCGTGGTCGCACGTTCCTTCAGCATTTGCTCGACGGTCTGCTTGTCGTTCTTGACGAAGGTCTGGTTGAAGAGACTGACCTCCTTCAGGAACTTCTGCACCGAGCCCTCGACGCGACGCGTGACGATCTCGGCCGACTGCGGCGTCTTGCCCTCGGCGCGCGCCTTCTCGGCATCTTCGGTGGCCTTTTGCGACGCGACCGAGCGCTCGATCTCGATCAGCTTGGCCGGCACCTCGCCCGATGCCAACGCCACCGGCTTCATCGCGGCGACGTGCATCGCCACGTCCTTGGCCGCGACCTCGTCGCCCTCGTACTCGACCAGCACGCCGATGCGGGTGCCGTGCAGGTAGCTGGCCAGGCGCGTGCCCTCGCAGCGCTTGAA
>JBDSZM010000345.1:0-6869 GCA_039925165.1 Burkholderiaceae bacterium | reverse complement strand
CCCCGCAGCGGCGCATAGACATGGATGTGGCCGTCGGCGATGACCTCGGCGCCGACGCTCACCGCAGCCAGCACGATCAGGTCGGCGCCGCGCGCATAGACCTGCTGGCCTGAACGCAGCGGACGGTCGATGACCAGGGTGGGCCGCGCGGACGGGATCGCAGCGGCGCCTGCGGCCGGCGCTGCGGGCGCCTCGGCCGGTGGCGTGGGCAGCGCTGCCGGCGTTGGCGGCATTGACGGCGAAACCGGATCGGCCCGCGTCGGCGTCGCGCTGTGCGCCTCGACCAGGCCGGCGGCGTACGCCGCTTCCATCTGCGCCGGACTGCCGCCGCGCACCGCGATCGGCCGCATCGCGTGACCGCGCAGCAGGTCGATCAGGGCCACGAAATCGATCGCTTCGTCGGCGTCGCGCAGGAATGCCAGGTCGATCGCCACCGGCTCGCCGTCGAGGCCTTCCGGGTTGTCGTCGAAGCGCTCCCTCAAGGCCTGCGCCAGCTCGCCAAGGTCGGCCGTCCTGACGACCACCGCCACCAGCGTCAGGGCGGCGCTCTTGAGTTCGACGACAGGGTTCGGATTCGGTCTCAAAGCCACGGGACGGGCTGCGGGTCAACCGCAGCGGACGCAAAGGGCGGGAGTTTAAACGTCCGCCCCGGCGCCGCCGGGCCGTTCGTTGCCGCGCCGGTATCGACCCGGCCCGCAGGCCCTGTCTAGCGCAGTTGGATGCGCTCGAATTCGGAGTGGCCGGCCCGAGTCTCGATCAGGGTGGGCGTCTGCGTGTCCGAGAACAGCGAGGCGCGGAAGGCGTTCTGCGCCGGCTGGTCGTCGACCGCCCACAGCAGCAGGGCGCGCGCCGACATCGGCTTGGCGAACAGGTAGCCCTGGAACTCGTCGCAGCCGAGTTCCAGCAGCACGTCGCGCTGCGCCTCGGTCTCGACCCCTTCGGCCACCACTTTCAGGCCGATCGCGTGCGCCAGCTTGATCACCGCATCGACGATCGCGCGGGCGTCGGCGCTGCCGCCCAGGTCGGTGACGAAGCTGCGGTCGATCTTGAGTTCCGACGCCGGCAGCTTGCGCAGGTAGGACAGGCTCGAGTAGCCGGTGCCGAAGTCGTCGATCGACAGGTGGATGCCGGCCTCGCCGAGGCGCGTGAAGGTGCGCTGGGTGACCTGGGTGTCTTCCATCGCGACCGATTCGGTGATCTCGCAGGTCAGGCGCGACGGGTTGACGTTGTAGCGCTTGAGCGCGTCCTGGATCCGCTCGACCAGGTCGTCCTGGCGCATCTGGAACACCGACAGGTTGATTGCGACGCGCATCTTCAGGCCGCGCTCGCGCCAGACCCGCGCCTGCCGGCAGGCGTCCTCGATGACCCAGTTGCCGAGCGCGCCGATCAGCCCGTAGCGTTCGGCCAGCGGGATGAAGACGCTCGGGCCGACCATGCCTCGGGTCGGGTGGTGCCAGCGCAGCAGCGCCTCGGCGGCGGTGACCTGGCCGCTGCGGGCGTCGATCTTGGGCTGGTAGTACAGCTCGAACTGCTTGCTGCCGAGCGCCAGCCGCAGGTCGCGCAGCAGCTCCATGCGGTCGCGCGCATCGTCCTGCATGCGCGGCTCGAAGATCATGTAGTTGGAGCCGCCGGCAGCCTTGGCGGCCTGCATCGCGGCGGCCGCACGCGCCACCAGCTTGGGCGCGCCGCCGTCCTCGGGGAAGGTCGCCACGCCGACCGACGCCGACAGCACCACGTCGTGCTGATCGATCGTCATCGGTCCGTCGAGCAGCTTGAGCACCTGCACCGCGGCGCGGGCGATCGAGCGCCGGTCGAGCTTGCCCTCGAGCATCAGCAGGAACTCGTCGCCGGCCACCCGCACCAGCGTGTGCGCCACGATCTCGGGCGGCGCGAGCAGCCGCTCGGCCAAGGCCGCGCTGCGCGACGAGACCTCACGCAGCACGGTATCGCCGAGCGCGTGGCCGTAGGAGTCGTTGATGCTCTTGAAGCCGTCGAGGCCGATGAAGAGCAGGCTCACGCGGTGCCCGCGCAACTCGGCCGCCGCCGCGGCGTTGCGCAGCAGCGTCTCGAGGCCGAGGCGGTTCGGCAGCCCGGTGAGGGCATCGCTGTAGGGCGTGCGGTCGAGGCTGGCGCGGGCCTGGCGCAGGGCTTCGCCCAAACGCAACTGGCCGCCGGCGAGTCGCTGTTCGACCACCAGGGCATACAGCGCCAATCCCAGCATCAGAACCGCCAGCAGGCCGAACAGGACGTCGTTGCCGGCCGCGTTGCCGAGGCTGGCGGTGTCGGGCTCCACCGGGTAGGCACCGGCGCCGAGCACCAGCAGGCCGCACAGGGCCGCCGGTTGCAGGGCAGCCAGGCCGATCGCCTGCCAGACCGAGGTGCAGCGCACCGTGCGGTGCCACCAGGTCAGCATGGCGACGATGCCGAACTGGATCACGAGCGCGAGGCCGGCCACCACCAGCAGGCGTGGTCCGGCGATCGGCAGGCCGAGCGAGCGCAGCCACAGCCAGGCCGACCCGGCCAGCAAGACGAAGCCGGCGCTGCCGCTGCCGAGCAGCACCGGCAGGGTGCGGGCGCGTGCCGTCAGCAGCGATACCGCGGCCCAGGCGGTACACAGCGCCAGCAGCAGCGTCGCCGCCGCGACCGGCTGCGGCAAGGTGCCCGCGCCCAGCACCGCGACCGCGCAGCGGGCGGCGGCCCAGGCGCCGATACCGATGATGGTGGCGCCGAAGGCGAGCGAACCGTGCTCGGCGCTGCGGCCGGCGCCGTCGGTGGCGCGGGTGAGTTGCAGTCCGAGCAGCGCGGCGCTCCAGCCGATCACGAGGATCAGCGCGAACGGGGCCGGGAAGTCGAGCAGCGCCATCATGGGCGCACCCTTCGGCCGGCGGCCGGTCCGGACGAACCGGAATCAGCCCCTGCGGGCGGCCGGGCGGGGCTCGCTGCGCCGACCTTCGGACGGCGCGTGCGCTTGCCAGCGACGTCGCCGAGCGAAGGCTGCGGCCGGGAGAGGCCACGGGTTGCGGCGGTCATGTCGGTCACACCGTGGTCGCGAAGAAGCCGGGGCGTGCCGCGACGTTGACGAACCACGGATCGCGCTGCGTCGCGCGGGCCAGCGCCAGCATGATCTCGTGCTTGGAGGCCAGCACCGCGACCAGCTTGTAGACCGAGAACTTGCTGAGCGCCTGCAACTTGGTCAGTCGCTGGGGGCGGTCGACTGCGACGATCAGTCGGTCCCGGTCGGTCATCAGCGGCAGCGCCTTGTAGCGCAGCGCCATATCGCGTGGCAGCAGCGCGCTGACCAACGCGTCGATCGGAAACTTTTCGAGGTCGACCAGCGGATAACCCATCTTGTGGGCAAGCGCGGTCTGCAGGTCGGCGCGCGAGATGATGCCGCGGCCGACCAGGCGTTCGCCCAGCGGCACGTCGGAGGTCTCGCCCGCCAGCGCGCGTTCGATCTGCTCGGGCGTCACCAGCCCGAGGTCGATCAGCGACTGGCCGATCCGGTGCACCGGCATTCCGCGCTGGTGCTCGATCGCCGCGAGCAGTTCGTCCGGGGTGGTGATCCAGCGCTCGGCGGCGATCTCGTGCGCCGAGCGGCCGAAGCGGCAGGCGGTGTAAGCGCAGCGCGGGATGAAGACGCGCTGCAGCGCGCGCTCGCCTTCGACCGGGCTGAAGAGGAACAGGCCCTCCGGCGTTTCGACGTGCCCGACGGTGCGGCCGGTCAGTGCCGGCTCGCCGTCGTCTGCGGTGACGTGGTAATCGCGTTCCTGGGCCGCCGTCGGCACTGCTTCGAGCGGGGCGGCGGCTGCCAATGCGCTCGGCACCAGCGGGGCGATGAGCGTGAGGCGACGGAAGCGCTTGAAGAACAGGGTGCCCGGGCGACCGGTCGTCGGCGATTCGAAGCGCAGGCTGGCGCCGGGGGCATCGAAGCCGAGCATCGTTCCGTCGACGCTGACGCCGCGGGCCGCGTCGATCCGGCAGGCCTGCGCCGTCGCCAGGTCCGGCGGCTCGACATGACGCCAGTTGAACGGCGGCTGCGGCCACTGCCAGGACGGCGCGAAGACGTCGTCGAGGATCGGAAACGACAGCGGGGAGGAGGAGGGCAGCACGGCGACGGGTTCGGAAGCTGCCCGGGTTAACGGCCGCGCCGACCCTGCATGTAGCGCCCGGCGGACGCGAAGCGTGAGATTGCACCGCCGGCGTGGCCCGACGACCCCGCCCGGATCGCGGCGACGCGATGCGACCGGCCGGTGCTCAGCGCGGTCGAAGCGTGCTGCGCCGGCGCGACACCGGCGGCACTGCGCGCCGGACCAGCGCACCAGCGAGCCAAAGTCCGAGCGGCGTGGCGACGACGTTCAGCAGCCCCCACAGTGGCGGTTGGTGCGACGACAGCAGTGACAACAGCACCGACGGGGCCATCGAGCGACCCTCTTCTTTCGCATCGACCAGGCTCAGCAAAAACACGACCCCAAACCCGCACGCCAGGCCGGCCAGGCACCACAGGGTGAAGACGCGCCGGCCCTTGTTGTAGGGGCGCAGCGTGGCGTAGCCCCAGCCGACCGAGAGCACGAAGACGAAGAAGCCGACCAGCACGGCCTCGACGATCGCGGCGTCGACGCTGCCGCTGGCGGCGAAGTGGCCGGCGAAGTCGCTCGGCACCGACGACCCGGCGACGAACCGGCTGGCGACAATCACGACGCCGTACAGCACCATTCCGGAGACCCATGCCAGCCACCGACGGGCGTATTTCATCGTTCTGCTCACGCGTATCGCGCCACCTCGGGCACCCGCCATCTTGGCAGGCCGGCGTCGCCACGTCGAGTTGTGGCGGGCCTGGATGCAACGTCGGCGTCCGATGCCCCGGCTGAGTCCGGCGCCGCGTGGCCGGCAGGCGGTCCGGCTGTGGGCCGGCCTGGCGCTGCTGGCGGTCGCGAGCCTGACGCTGGCCTGCGCCTGCGGAACCCGCGGCTGTGCGGCGGCACCGCTGTGGGACGCGCTCATCGGCCCCGGCGCGACCGGCAGCGACGCGCTGGCGCGCGAGATCGTGCTGCGGCTGCGACTGCCGCGTGCGCTGGCCGGCTTCGCGGTCGGCGGCCTGCTCGCCCTCGCCGGCGCGCTGATGCAGGTGCTGCTGCGCAACCCGCTGGCCGATCCCTACGTGCTGGGCGTATCGGGCGGGGCGGCCCTGGCCGGGTTGCTGGCGCTGGCCGCCGGGACCGGCGCGACGGCACTGCTCGGGGCGGCCTGGGCGGGCGCGCTGGTGGCGATCGGAGCGCTCTTCCTGCTGGGCGGCGCGGCGCTGCGGCCCGGCCTGGCCGACCCGACGGCGGCGCCGACACGGCTGCTGCTGACCGGCGTCATGCTGGCGTCGCTGTGGGGCGCACTCGTCACGCTGGTGCTCACGCTGGCGCCCGACGCGGTGCTGCGCGGCATGTTCTTCTGGCTGATCGGCGACCTGTCGGGCGCCCAGGGCTGGGCGGTCCCGCTGCTGGCACTCGGCGTCGCGTCGATCGGCGCGCTGGCACTGGCGCGGCCGCTCAACCTGTTGCTGGCCGGCGATGCGCGTGCGCAATCGTTGGGGGTCGACGTGGCCCGGCTGCGTGCCGGCGTGTGCCTGCTCGGCGCCGGGGCGACGGCCTTCGCGGTGACGACCGCCGGCAGCCTGGGCTTCGTCGGCCTGGTCGTGCCGCACGCCCTGCGCCGACTCTGCGGCAACGACCAGCGCGTGCTCCTGCCGGCGTGTGCGCTCGGTGGCGGCACGTTGGTGGTGCTGGCCGATACCCTGGCCCGCACGCTCATCGCGCCGCGCCAGTTGCCGGTCGGCGCCATCATGGCGCTGATCGGCGTGCCGGCGTTTCTGGCCCTGTTGCGCCGCACCGCCGGGACGCTGCGGTGAACCGCGCGGCGCTCCTCGAGGTTCGAAAGCTCGGCCTCTCGGCCGGCTCGCGCAGCCTGGTCGACGACCTGTCGCTGCGCGTCGAGTCCGGCCAGTTCTGGGTCGTGGTCGGCCCGAACGGCGTCGGCAAGACCACGCTGTTGAACGTGCTGGCGGGGCTGGCAGCGCCGCGCGCCGGCCGGGTCGCGCTGGCCGGACGCGCGCTTGCCACGCTGTCGGCCGCCGACGCCGCGCTCCGGCGCGGCTACCTGCCGCAGCACGTCGAGGCGCCGTATGCGACAGAGGTGCTGGCGGCGGTGCTGCTCGGCCGGCACCCGCACCGTTCGCCGGGTGCCTGGCGGCTGTGGGACAGCGACGCCGACGAGGCTTTCGCGCACGCCGCGCTGGCGCGGGTCGGGCTGAGCGGGTTCGAGTCCCGCGATCTGGCGACACTGTCGGGCGGCGAACGCCAGCGCGCGGCAATTGCCGGGCTGCTCGCGCAGGCGCCGCCGCTCTATCTGCTGGACGAGCCGCTGGCGCACCTCGATCTGCGCCATCAGCTGGCCGTCATGCGACTGCTGCGCGGCCTGACCGATGGCGGCGACAGCGCCGTCGTGGCGAGCGTGCACGACCTGTCCATGGCCGCGCGCTGCGCGACCCATGCGCTGGTGATGGGACCGGCCGGCTGCGTCGCCGGAACGGCCGATGCGGTCCTGACCGAAGCGACCCTGACGGCCGCCTTCGAGCACCCGGTGCGCCGGCTCAGCGACGGCGAGACCGTGGCCCTGGTGGGCCGCTGACCGGCCGCCCGTTCGCCTTCATCAGCCGCGCGCGCATCGCGAAGGAGTGGTAGCGCACATGGGTGTCGCCGCCGACGAGCGGGTCGTTGCCGTCGCGCGGGTCGATGAAGGGCTGCGTGGCCGCCGCCACCGTTCGTCAGACGCCCCGCCTCCTGAACGCGGGCCCGCGAACTGCCCTGACCGGTCTCCCGACC
>JBDSZM010000344.1:0-6280 GCA_039925165.1 Burkholderiaceae bacterium | reverse complement strand
TCGACGGCATGCTCTGCGGCACCTGGGGCACGACCAATATGCATCTGCACTACATCGACCAGGTGATCGGCCTGCGCGAAGGCGCCAAGACCTACGCGTGCATGAACGGGCTGATCCTGCCGGGCCGGCAAGTGATGCTGGTCGATACCCACGTCAACTACGACCCGACCGCAGCGCAACTGGCCGAGATCACCGTGATGGCGGCCGAGGAGATGATGCGCTTCGGGTTGCACCCGAAAGCCGCGCTGCTGTCGCACAGCAATTTCGGCTCCAGCAACCAGCCGTCGGCGGTGAAGATGCGCGATGCACTGGCGCTGGTGCGGCAACAGGCGCCTTGGCTCGAGGTCGACGGCGAGATGCATGGCGACATGGCGCTGCACCCCGGGCACCGGCAAGCGCTCATGCCGGACAGCGCACTCACCGGCGAAGCGAACCTGCTGGTGCTGCCGAACATCGACGCTGCCAACATCAGCTACAACCTGCTCAAGACGGCGGCCGGCGGCGGGATCGCGATCGGACCGGTGCTCCTCGGCGTCGCACAGCCGGTCCACATCCTCACGCCGTCCGCGACGGTGCGCCGCATCGTCAACATGACCGCACTGACGGTGGCCGACGCGAACGCGGCACGCTGATCGCCGCTCAAATCGACTGATGTGTAAACCGAAGTAGACGCAGTGAGCGCCCGCTTCGTAGTAGGTGTATTGCCCCAAATTGAGGCAATGACTTGAGATTTCCTGCCTGATTCGGTAACATCGATCGTTTTCGTTTCAGGGAATACCCGTGGATTTGTCGGTTCGGTGGTCAGTCGGGGCCGCGGCGCGCGTTGCGGCGCTGGCGCTGGCCCTGTCGGGTGGGGTGCCCGGTGTGGCGCACGCCCAAGGGCAGCGTGCGACCGACCCGACCGTTGCGCCGAGCGTCACCCAGTCCGCGCTGCCTGCCGAAGCGCGGTCCACCCAGGACGCGATCCGCGCCGGCGGTCCGTTCCGCAGCGCCAAGGACGGCGTCGTCTTCGGCAACCGCGAACGCCTGCTGGCAACCCACCCGCGCGGCTACTACCGCGAGTACACGGTGCCGACGCCGGGCCTGCGCCACCGGGGCGCGCGGCGCATCGTCTGTGGCGGGGCGCGTCCGACGGCACCCGATGCCTGCTTCTACAGCGACGACCACTATGCGAGCTTCCGCCGCATCGTTCAGTGATCGCGACCCCGATTTTTTATTGACCAAGGAGGAGCGCGACCATGCTTTTGCAGACCGTCCGTCCGAACATCGTTCAATCGATCCGAGCGTATCGCGTCGAGGATCTGATGTCGGCCGCCCACAGTGCCGATCAGCATTTCCTTTATGCGAACCTGACGTCGGCCCAGTCCAAGCAGGAGGTGCTCGAAGGCATCGCCGAGGCGTTCATGTTCCCGCAGCATTTCGGGAAGAACCTCGATGCGCTGTTCGACTGCATGACCGACCTGGTCCACAAGGCGGGCGCGCAGCCCGGCTTCGTGGTCGTGCTCGAGCAGCTGCCCGACAACCCGCGCTTCGACCGTGAAGCCCGGGAACAGTTGCTCGACGTCTTCCGCGAGGCGGCCGATTTCTGGGCCGAGCGACGAATACCGTTCCGCTGTTTCTATTCTTTTCAGTAGCCCGCTCCCAGGAATCAGGATCATGGGAGCGGGCTACCGAGGTGGCTCAAAACGTTGCGGACAAGCCGGTGAAGGCAGCCGCGAAGAGCGCAGCCAACAGCAGTTTCGGCATGAACATGCCGCTGATGAGCAGCGCGTTCGATACCGCGATGTGGCTGAACGCGGCCTGACGGCGGCGATCGATGCACATCGAAGGCGACCTGCGGGTCGCCTTTTTGATGGTCGGCCGCAGTGCGTTGCCGGCGCCCGGTTCAGGCGGCCGGCGCCCGCCCGGCCCTCAGACCTGGCTCGACCCCGGCTCCTCGGCCCGCAAGGGCATGGCGGCGCTGAAGGCGGCCCAGTCCGAGGGTGACAGCTCCACCTCCACCACCTCGGGCTTGCGCGACTCGATCTCGCGGCGCCGGTCGCGACCCCCGGGCGGTGGCGCGTCCAGCCGGCGCCGGTCCTTGCCGGATCGGCGGTCGTGCGGCGGACGCTTGGACCGGTGGGTAGCTTTTTTGGTCATGGATCCGATGGACGTGAGGCCGCGGAGCGCTCCGCGACGGCGTGCGCGAGACGACGCGACGCACCCGGGTTATCGGACGCGCCGGGCCGGCATGCAGCCGCATCGACTGCGAGCGCGTCGACCGGACCGCGCAGCGGAAATTTCGCACGCCGGGGCCGGGTGCCGCACTTGGCCCGGCGATCCGCCGTAGGGCGCTCCGCCCGCGATCTCCAAGTCGAGGCGCGTGCGTCAGATCGGCGGGCGGCCGCAGGCCGCGGCCAGCGCCAGATATTCCGCCACCGGCACCTCCTCGGCGCGGCGCTGCAGATCGAAGCCGAGCGGGTCGCCGCCGCGTTCGTCGAGCCACCGGCCGAGCGTGTTGCGCAGCAGCTTGCGGCGCTGCGAAAAGGCGACCCGGACGAGCGCACCGAGCAGCTCCGGCGCGACGCCCGGCGCCGCCGCGATCGGCTGCATCCGCACGACGGACGAACGAACCTGCGGCGGCGGGTCGAAGGCCTCCGGTTCGACGTCGAAAACGGACTCGATCGCATAGCGCCACTGCAGCATCACGCTCAGGCGCCCGTAGTCCTTGCCGCCCGGCAGCGCGGCCATGCGGTCGACGACTTCCTTATGAAGCATGAAGTGCTGGTCGCGCACCGACCCCACGGCGTCGAGCAGGTGGAACAGGATCGGCGTCGATATGTTGTAGGGCAGGTTGCCGACCAGCCGCAGCGGCTGACCGCAACGCGCCGCGAGCGCCGTGAAGTCGACTTGCAGGGCGTCGGCCTCGATCACCTCGAGCGCGGGCCGCCTGCGCAGCCGCTCGGCGAGGTCGCGGTCCAGTTCGATCACCGTCAGCTGGCCGCAGCGCTCGGCGAGCGGGCCGGTCATCGCGCCGAGGCCGGGTCCGATTTCGACCAGCGCCTCGCCGGGGCGCGGATCGATCGCGTCGATGATGGCGTGGAGTACGCCGGGATCGGTCAGGAAATGTTGTCCGAAGCGCTTGCGCGGCTGGTGCTTCATCGCGAGGCCGCCGGCGTCATGGACGGCGGGTGCTCAGATCGGCGGCTCGCGCATCTCGACATAGGCGCGGCCGCGCAACTCGCGCACCCATTCGGCGTAGGCCTCGTCGAATCTCTGCTCGCGCAGGATGTTGCGGGCCTGTTCGCGCTGCTGGCGAGCGTCGAGCGTGACCTGACGGCGTTCGAGCACCTGGATCAGGTGCAAGCCGAAACGCGAGGTCACCGGGTCGGAAATGCCGTTGAGCGGGAGCGCGTTCATGGCTTCCTCGAACTCGGGCACGAAGGTGCCGGCGCCGACCCAGCCGAGCTCGCCGCCCTGCGGCGCGCTGGCGTCCTCGGAGTTCTCGCGCGCGAGCGCCTCGAAGGTCCGCGCGCCCGACGCGATCTGACGTTTGAACTCGCCCAGGCGGCGCGCGGCGGCTTCGGCGGGGAGCTGGGCCGACGGCCGCAGCAGGATGTGGCGCGCGCGCGTCTGCACCACCGTGAACGGTGCGGCCGAGCGGCGCTCGACCAGCTTCAGGACATGGAAGCCGGCGCCGGTGCGCAGCACCGTCGGCGTCACCTGCCCGGGCTGCAGGTCACGCACCGCGGCGACGAAGACGTCGGGCAGCCGGTCCGGCGGGCGCAGGCCGAGCGCACCGCCGGTCGCCTTGTTGGGGTCGTCGGACACCTCGGCCGCGACCGACTCGAAGCTCTGGCCGACCTTGATGCGCGCCAGCGCGGCTTCTGCGCGCGCCTTGCGCTCGGCCTCGACGGCCGGCGTGGCGCCGTCGGGCACGCGCACCAGGATCTGCGCGATGTTCAGTTCGGACGCACTGCTGCCGGTGGCGGTGCGGTCGGCGATGAACTTGTCGATCTCCTGGTCGGTGATCTTGATGCGCGACTGCATCTCGCGCTCGCGAGTCCGTTCGGTGGCGAGCTGGTCGCGCACGGTGTTGCGAAAGCGCGCGTAGTCCATGCCTTCGCGGCGCAGCCGTTCGCGCAATTGCGGCAGGGTCAGCTGGTTCTGCTGCGCCACGCCGGCGATCGCGCGGTCGAGCTCCGGCTCTTCAATGCGCGGGCCGTTGTCGCGCGCATGGGTGACCTGCACCCGCTCGTCGATCAGCATCTCGAGCACCTGCTTGCGCAGCTGGTCGGGCGGCGGCAGCGGCTGCTTGGCGCGCTGCGCCTCTTCTCTCACCCGCTCGATGCGTTGCGCGATTTCGCCGGCGGTGACGAGCTCGGAATTGACGATCGCCACGATGTGGTCCGCATTGCGCGGCGAGCCGCTGGCAGCGGGCGGTCGCTGTTGCGCCGATGCGCCGGCGCACCCCAGGCACAGGGCCAGCGCGACGGCGGTGAGGCGGGGGGTGGACTCAGTCATAGATGGGTGCGGTGGTGGCTGCGTTGGGGACCGTGGAGCGTTCCTCGCGCAACAGCCGGTAGCCGGGGATATTGTCCTTCAAGACCTGCAGCGGGTTGGAGCCGAGCCGGGAGAGTCCGACCAGCTCGAGTTGCAGCAGCAGCCGCGTCGTCGCCTCGCTGCGCCCGGTCGACAGCCGCTCGGCCACGACCCGGCCGATCCAGCAGCCGGCGTCGTACTCGAAGCCGATCACGGAGTCGGTGATGCGGCTGTCGCGGGTGCTGTAGTTGACCCGCCCGACGCTGTAGAGGCTGCCGCGGCAGCCGTCGGACTCGCCGCCGCGCGAGCCCGGCGAGGCGCCGTAGACCGGCCATTGCCAGCCGAGTTCGACCTGCTCGTTGTTAAGCAGCTCGGACAGTCCGGTCGCCAGCCGATAGGTCATGCCGACCGTGTGGTACGGCGCCGGCGAATAGCGCGCGCCGACCACCGAGCGCACCGCGCGCTTGGTGTCGGCGTTGTACTGGACCGAGGCGTCCAGGGTCCAGTTCGGGATCAGCGTGGTCGAGCCGAGCAGCAGCAGGTCGGAGAAACGGCGCGTGAACGGGACGCAATCGGTCTCGCCGGTCGGGATCACGGCGCAGGTGAGCTGCTGGTCGCGGATCAGGAAGCGCTGCACCACGCCGAGCCGCAGCGCCTCGGCGCCGGTCTGCGGATCCAGCACCCGGCTCGTCACGCCGGCGGTCAGCTGGGTCGCGTCCGAAACGCGGTCGACGCCCGAGAACACGTTCTCTGTGAAGATCGATTCGAAATTGAAGTCCTTCGGCGCCGAATCGAAATTCGGCAGGCCGCTCTGGCGCCGCAACGGCGTGTGGACGAACAGCAGTCTCGGCTCGAGCGTCTGGCGGACCGCGCGGCCGAACCAGCCCGTGTCGCGCTCGAAGGCCCAAGCGCTGTCGAGGCTGAAGGTCGGGATCACGCGCGCCGCGTTGCGCCGGCCGTCGGGCAGCGGCTGGTCGAGCGCGTAGCTGGCAGCGTTGAACGCGGCCTTGGGCGTGAGGGTCCAGCCCGGCGCCGCGAACGGCCGCGCGATGCTGCCCAGGGCGTGCAGGCGCACGCCGGTCGGGCGCTCGACCGCGATGCCGTTTGCCGGATTGGTGAAGCGGTTGATCTCGGCCTCGAGGTTGAGTTCGTAGCCGCTCCAGGTCTGGCGCGTCAGGCGGGCGCCGAGCTGCGGCGCGCGCTGGTACGGCGCCTCGATGCGGGTCGCCGGGTCGACGTCCTGCAGCACCTGCCAGCCCTGGACACGGGCATACGCGGTCCAGTCGCCGAAGGTCCGCGTCAGTTCGAGGTTGGACGCCAGCAGGCGGGGCGTGAGGCTCTTCACCTCGCTCGGAAAGTCCTTCCAGTAAGCGTCGTCCGAGACCCGCAGCACCCGCGCCGCCAGCCGCGTGTCGTCGCCGAACAGGCTGTCCTGCGACAGCGCCAGTGAATGGCGCGCGCGCTGCGCGAGTCGGTCGTCGGGCAGCAGATTCAGGTCGAACGTGCCGTTGTGGCGCGGCAGCAGGTAGCGCAGCTCGGCACCGACGCCGGGGCCACGGCGCGCGCTCAGGCTGGGCGTCAGCGTCGCGTCCAGGTTGGGCGCGACGTTCCAGTAGTAGGGCACCGCGACCTGCAGGCCGCTCTTGCTGTCGAGGTTGATGCCGGGCGGCAGCCAGCCCGACTTGCGCGCATCGGTGAGCGGAAAGCTGAAGCGCGGCGCCGCCAAAATCGGCACCCCCAGGAAGCGCAGCACCGCGCC
>JBDSZM010000343.1:0-5943 GCA_039925165.1 Burkholderiaceae bacterium | reverse complement strand
CCAGCGCGTAGTCGCGCGCCTGCTTGGCGGCCACGCGCGCGGCGATTCGCGCCTCCACGTGATCCGCGTCGACCGCATCGCCAGTGCGCAGGTAGGTCTGCGCCTCCTGCTGCAGCAGCCCGAGCGTTGCGCCCAATCTGCGCAGCAGAACCGCCGCACCGGGCACGCCGCGGTTCGCCTCGCCCGCCAGTTCGAACATCACCGCCATCGCGACCGGCGTATTGAAGTCGTCGTTCATGGCGGCGCGGAACGACGCCGCGCGCGGTGCCGACCAGTCGACCTCGCCGGCGGCCAGCGGTGCGCCCTGCAGCGCGGTGTAGAGGCGGCGCAGCGCATTGCGCGCGTCGTCGAGATTGGCGTCGCCAAAATTGAACGGGCTGCGGTAGTGGGTCCGCAGCATGAAGAAGCGCAGCGTCTCGGCGTCGTAGCGCGCCAGCACTTCGCGGATGGTGAAGAAGTTGCCGAGCGACTTCGACATCTTGGTGTTGTCGACGTTGAGCAGGCCGTTGTGGACCCACACCGCGGCCGGCGGCCGGCCGGTGGCGCCCTGGCTCTGCGCGATTTCGTTGTCGTGGTGCGGGAACTGCAGGTCCGCCCCGCCACCGTGCAGGTCGAAGTGTTCGCCGAGCAGCGCGCAGGCCATCGCCGAGCACTCGATGTGCCAGCCCGGCCGGCCCGGGCCGTAGCTCGAGGCGTACTTGGCATCCTCGGGCTCGTCGGGCTTGGCGGCTTTCCAGAGTACGAAGTCGAGCGGATCCTGCTTGCCCTCGAGCACCGCGACGCGCTCGCCCGAGCGCAGTTCGTCGATCGACTTGCCCGACAGCGCGCCGTAGCGGGGGAACTTGCGCACCGCGAAATTGACGTCGCCGTTGGTCGACCGGTAGGCCAGGCCACGCTGCTCGAGCGTGCCGATCATCGACAGCATCTGCGGCACGTACTCGGTCGCGCGCGGTTCGTGGGTCGGCCGCCCGATGCCGAGCGCGTCGAGGTCGGCATGCATCGCGTCGACCATCTCGTCGGTCAACGCCCTCAGCGTGATGCCGCGCTGGACGGCGCGGCGGATGATCTTGTCGTCGATGTCGGTGATGTTGCGCACATACGTGACCTTGTAGCCGAGCGTGCGCAGCCAGCGGTAGATGAGGTCGAACGCAATCATCATCCGCGCGTGGCCGACGTGGCACAGGTCGTAGATGGTGATGCCGCACACGTACATGCGCACGTGCCCCGCCTCGATCGGCGCAAAGGTCTCGATCTGCCGCGTCAGCGTGTTGTGTAGGCGTAGCGTCATGGGCCGGTGGGCTGATCGGTGCAGCCCGGTGCCGGGTACTGCGGTGCTCGCAAAGGGCCGCCGGAATCGCCTTGCGACCCTGTTGGGACCGCGTGCAAACCAGGGCTGAACTACAATCGAAACAGTATAGCGGGGGGTCGATTCGAGCCTTCCGCCGCGGCCACCGTCGCGCCCCGCCGGTCTGTTTTTCGCGCCGCATCGCCGATGCCCCTGCCCCCCCCGCGCTGCCCTCGCCTGCTGGCCGTCTCGCTGGCCGTCCTGGTGTGCGGTCATGCACTGGCCGACGAGCTCAGCGAGGTCATGCGCCTGCGCATGACCGGCCATGCCACCGAAGCGCTGGACCGCGCGACGCGCCATCTGGCGCAGAACCCGCGCGACGCGGCGATGCGATTCCAGCAAGGCGTGTTGCTGGCCGACAGCGGGCGCCCGGCGCAGGCGATCGAGGTCTTTGCGCAACTCACCCAGGATCATCCCGAACTGCCCGAGCCGTACAACAACCTGGCCGCCCTGTACGCGTCGCTGGGCGAGGTCGACAAGGCCCGCAGCGCGCTCGAGAAAGCGCTGCGCAGCCACCCCGGCTATGCCGCGGCGCATGAAAACCTGGGCGACATCTACATCGTCTTGGCGCGCCGCGCCTACGCCCGCGCCGCTGAACTTGAACCGACCAACGCGACCGTTCTTCCCAAGCTCGCGCTGTTGCGTCAACTCGCGCTGCCGGGCGGCGCCGCCGCACCGCGCTGAACCCCGTCCACACTCTCACGGAGCCACTTCACATGCAATATCGCGCACTCACTCTTCACGCGCTCGTCTTGACTGCCACGGTGGCCCTCGCAGGCGCCTTCGGCGCCGCGCCGGCCTGGGCCCAGAAGGTCAAGCTCGACACCTCGATGGGCGAGGTCGTGCTGGAACTGGATGCGGCCAAGGCGCCCAAGACGGTCGATAACTTCGTCAAGTACGTGAGTGCCGGTCATTACGACGGCACCGTGTTCCACCGTGTCATCGACGGGTTCATGGTGCAGGGCGGTGGCATGACGCCCGACATGAAGGAGAAGACGACGCGCGCGCCGATCCCGCTCGAGAGCGGCAACGGCCTGACCAATGTACGCGGCTCGGTATCGATGGCACGCACCAGCGTGCCCGGGTCCGCGACGGCGCAGTTCTTCATCAACCTGGTCGACAACGCCCGGCTCGATGCCAGCACGCCGGGACTGAACGGCTACGCCGTGTTCGGCAAGGTGGTGTCCGGGACGGATGTGGTCGACAAGATCCGCGCCGTGTCCGTGGCCGACAATGGTCCGCACCAGAACGTGCCGGTCAAGCCGGTCGTCATCACCAAGGCGAGCGTGCTGCCGAAGTGAGCGTCGGACCGCCCTCCTCATCCTCAGCAACGCGAGATCTTCCATGAGCAACACCGTCGAACTCCAGACCAACCACGGCGCCATCCGGATCGAGGTCGATCCCGTCAAGGCCCCGCTGAGCAGCGCGAACTTCCTCGACTACACCGCCAAGGGCCAGTACGACGGCACGGTGTTCCACCGCGTCATCCGCGACTTCATGATCCAGGGCGGCGGCTTCGAGAGCGGGATGAAGCAGAAGCCGGTCGGGGCGTCGATCCGCAACGAGGCCAACAACGGCCTGAAGAACGCGCACTACACGGTCGCGATGGCACGGACGTCGGATCCGCATTCGGCCACCGCGCAGTTCTTCATCAACACCACCGACAACACCTTTCTCGACCACAAGGGCGAGAACGCCAGCGGCTGGGGCTATGCCGTGTTCGGCAAGGTGGTGGCGGGGCAGGACGTGGTGGATGCGATCGGCAGCGTCAAGACCGGACGCAAGGGCGGACACGACGATGTGCCGCTCGAGGATGTGGTGATCAACAAGGCGGTGGTCGTCTGACCGACGGCTCGGCCATGGCCGCCGGTGGATTGCCGGCGGTCATCGGCGAGTTCAGCGCGCCGGCGGATTGGCGCGCCATCGACTTCCTGAGCGATCTGCACCTCTCGCGCGCGACGCCCGCCACCTTGCGGGCGCTGCAGCAGCACCTGGCGCACACGCCCGCGGACGCGGTCTTCATCCTCGGCGACCTGTTCGAAGCCTGGGTCGGCGACGACGCCGCCCGGCTCGCCGGCTTCGAGCGCGAGTGCGCCGACCTGCTGCGTGAGGCCGCGGCGCATCGCCACCTCGCGTTCATGCACGGCAACCGCGATTTCCTGGTCGGACCCGAGCTGCTCGAAACGAGCGGCGTGCAGGCGCTGCACGACCCGAGCGTATTGACTGCGTTCGGCGAGCGCGTGCTGCTCAGCCACGGCGACCTGCTGTGCCTGGACGATGTCGACTACCAGCGGTATCGAACGCAGGTCCGCACCGAGCCATGGAAGTCGCAGTTTCTCGCCCGCCCGCTGGCCGTGCGCCGCAGCCTGGTCGCCGGCATGCGCGAACAAAGTCGCCAGCATCAAGCGCAGCAGCCGCTGGCGGCCTGGCACGATCTCGACCCCGACATGAGCGCGCGATGGCTGCGCGCGGCCGCTGCCACCACCCTCCTCCATGGCCATACCCACCGTCCGGGCCGGCATGGGCTGGGCAGCGGGCTGACGCGACACGTCCTCAGCGACTGGGACTTCGACGTCGCGCCGGAAAAGATGCGCGGCGATGTGCTGCGCCTGAGCGGGAACGGGCTGGTGCGGGTCCCGCCGTCGACGGCGCCGGGCTGACGGTTCATGCCGGATTGGGCGTCGACCTTCGGTCGCTGGTGCGACGCGCGCACGCTGCGACGCCGCCCCATCCCGGAACCGCTGTGGCAGCTCACGCTCGCGCGCTTTCCGTTCTTGCAGCGTCGCGAAGCGGCCGAGGCACGCCGGCTGCGCGAGTTGACCACCCTCTTCCTGGCGGCAAAAGAATTCCACGGCGTGCACGGCCTGCAGGTCAGTGACGAGATGGCGGTGACGATCTCAGCACAGGCCTGCCTGCCGATCCTGCATCTGGGCCTGGCTTGGTACGACCGCTTCGTCGGCATCGTGGTGCATCCCGACATCGCGGTGGCGCGGCGCGAGGTGACCGACGACGCGGGGGTGGTGCACGGCTACGATGAAGAACTGTCTGGCGAGGCGATGGACGGCGGCCCGATCATGCTGTCCTGGACCGACGTGTCGGACAGCGCAGAGTCCGCCTCGAGCGGCTACAACGTGGTCATCCACGAGTTTGCGCATGTGTTGGACATGCGCGATGGCGTCGCCGACGGCGTGCCCCCGCTGCCCGACCGTGCGGGCCGAGCCCGATGGACCGAGGTGATGGATGCGGCCTATGCTGCCTTCTGCGCCGAGGTCGACGCCGACCGCGAGACCTTTCTCGATCCCTACGGCGCCGAAAGCATCGACGAGTTCTTCGCGGTGCTGTCGGAAGCGTTCTTCGTCGCGCCGATCGAGGTGCGCGCCGAACACACGCCAGCGTACGAACTCCTGCGCGGGTTCTATCGGCAGGACCCGGCGTCCGAACTCGGCGGCCGATAAAGGAACAGCGGCCTCGCGGCCCCTGTCTTCATCGATCGCGCCGGCGGCGTCAGGCGGTCGCCGGTTCGGCCTTCGGCTTGTCGCTGCGCTTGTTGGGCTGGATATCGAGCGTGACCTTGGCATCGGCGTCGATGTCCACAGTCAGGCGCCCGCCGTCGACCAACCGGCCGAACAGCAGCTCGTCGGCCAGGGCGCGACGGATCGTGTCCTGGATCAGGCGTTGCATCGGCCGCGCGCCCATTAAAGGATCGAATCCGTTCTTCGCCAGGTGCTTGCGCAGCGCATCGGTGAAGGTGACCTCGACCTTCTTCTCGGCGAGCTGGCCCTCGAGCTGCAGCAGGAACTTGTCGACCACCCGCAGGATGATCTCCTGGTCGAGCGCCTTGAAGCTCACCGTCGCATCGAGCCGGTTGCGGAACTCGGGCGTGAACAGGCGCTTGATGTCGGCCATCTCGTCGCCCTGCTCGCGCGCGTTGGTGAAGCCGATCGTCGCCTTGTTCATCGTCTCCGCGCCCGCGTTCGTCGTCATGATGATGATGATGTTGCGGAAGTCGGCCTTGCGCCCGTTGTTGTCGGTCAGCGTGCCGTGGTCCATGACCTGCAGCAGCACGTTGAAGACGTCCGGGTGCGCCTTCTCGATCTCGTCCAGCAGCAGCACCGCATGCGGCTTCTTCGAGATCGCCTCGGTCAGCAGGCCGCCCTGGTCGAAACCGACATAGCCCGGCGGCGCGCCGATCAGTCGGCTCACCGCATGGCGCTCCATGTACTCGCTCATGTCGAAGCGGATCAGTTCGATGCCCAGGATGTAGGCGAGCTGCTTGGCGACCTCGGTCTTGCCCACGCCGGTGGGCCCGCTGAACAGGAACGAACCGATCGGCTTGTCGGGCCGGCCCAGGCCGGAACGCGCCATCTTGATGGCGGCGGCGAGCGCCTCGATGGCCGGCTCCTGGCCGAACACCACGCTGTTCAGGTCGCGGTCGAGGCTCTTCAGCTTCGAGCGGTCGTCGTTCGAGACGCTGGCGGGCGGGATGCGCGCGATCTTCGCGACGATGTCCTCGACTTCCGCGCGGGTGATCGTCTTCTTCTGCTTGTTCTTCGGCAGGATGCGTTGCGCGGCGCCAGCCTCGTCGATCACGTCGATCG
>JBDSZM010000342.1:0-2695 GCA_039925165.1 Burkholderiaceae bacterium | reverse complement strand
TCCGCGAGGTCACGATCCGGCGCCTGGCGCCGCTGCCGGCGTGAAGGCGGTCCGGCGGATGCTGCTGTGGACCGCTGTCGGCACGGTCCTGGCAGCGGTGTTCGCGGCCTACCTGCGGCCCGACGTGGTGGTCACGCTCGCCAACCAGCTCTGGGCCTGCTTCTGAAGCCCGCCCACGCGTCGCTCGCGCCGTCAGACTGGGTCGTGCGCTGGTCGCACCTGGTGACCCCCGGCGCACGGGTGCTCGACCTGGCCTGCGGGTCGGGCCGCCATGTGCGCTGGTTCGCGGCGCAGGGCGGCATCGTGACGGGCATCGACCGCGACGCGGCCGCGGTCGAGCCGCTGCGCGACAGCGCCGAGATCATCGTGGCCAATCTCGAGCAGGGCGAGTGGCCGCTGGCCGGCCGGCGCTTCGACGCGGTCGTCGTCACCAACTACCTCTGGCGGCCCCGACTGGCGGCGCTGGTCGCGGCGGTCGACGACAGCGGGGTGCTGATCTACGAAACGTTTGCCGCCGGCAACGCGGCCTATGGCAAGCCGTCGAACCCCGACTTCCTGCTCGCGCCGGGTGAACTTCTGAGCGCCGCGGCAGGTCTGCGCGTCGTGGCCTACGAGGACGGCTGGCTGCCCGACCCGGCGCGCTGCGTGCAGCGGCTCTGCGCGGTCCGGGGCGAGGTGCCGGACATGCGGCGGATCGCACTCGCCGCGCAGGTAAAATCGGTCGATACAGAGGAACGAGCATGAAAGCAATCGTTGGCAGCATCGTGGCGCTCGTGACGCCGATGCACCCCGACGGCAGCGTCGACTTCGAGGGCCTGCGCCGCCTCATCGACTGGCATGTCGCCGAAGGCACCGACTGCATCGGCGTCGTCGGCACGACCGGCGAGTCGCCCACCCTGTCGGTCGAGGAGCACTGGGAAGTCATTCGCATCTCGGTCGAGCAGGCGGCCGGGCGTGTGCCCATCATGGCCGGCACCGGCGCCAACTCGACCCGCGAGGCGATCGAGCACGCGCGCTATGCCAAGCAGGTTGGCGCCGCCTGCGCGCTGTCGGTGGTGCCCTACTACAACCGGCCTTCGCAGGACGGCCTGTACCGCCACTTCGAGGCCATCGCGCAGGCGGTCGACCTGCCGATGCTGCTGTACAACGTGCCCAGCAGGACGGTCGCCGACCTGCTGCCCGAGACCGTGCTGCGGCTCGCCCAACTGCCCGGGATCGTCGGCATAAAGGAAGCGAGTGGCGACATCACGCGCGCGGCCTGGCTCATCAAGCACGCGCCCAAGGGCTTTTCGATCTATTCGGGCGACGACGGCAGCGCCATCGCGCTGATGCTGCTCGGCGGGCACGGCAACGTGAGCGTCACCGCCAACGTCGCGCCGCGCGCGATGCACGATCTGTGCATGGCGGCCATCGAAGGCAACGCCCGCGCCGCCACCGCGCTGCACATGAAGCTGCTGCCGCTGCACCGGCAGCTGTTCGTGGAACCGAGCCCGGCGCCGACCAAGTGGGCGATGGCAAGGCTCGGCCTGTGCGGCGATGCCCTGCGGCTGCCGATCGTGCCGCTGAGCGAGGGCGGACAGACGATCGTCGAACAGGCGCTGCGCGACGCCGGCCTGCTGTAGTGGCCTGTGACGCTGACATCGGAAGGCGCTGCCCGCACGATACGGGGCGCGCTGCCGCGTGGCAAATGCTCGCGATGCCACATGGCATCCCTGTGCTTTGCGCCTTGCATCGCTCCCCGTGTCTCGCGTGCCTCGCCGTCCATTTCAACGTTACAGGCCACTGGCGCCCCGCGCGATGACCCTCACAACCCGAGCCTCGCGGCGCACGCACGGTCGTGCACGCGGACTCCCTGGAGACTGCCCTGTGAATCGTTCCCCCTGCCTGCGCCTTGCGCCGCTCGCCCTCGTCCTCGCCCTGGGATTGACCGCGTGTTCGACGGTCGAGAACTTCATGGCCGGCGACAAGATCGACTACCGCAGCACCGGCACCAAGACCAACGGGCTCGAGGTGCCGCCCGACCTGACCCAGCTCGCACGCGATACCCGCTACGGCCAGCAGGGCGGTTCGGTCAGCGCCTCGACCTTCCAGGCGCCGCTGCCGCCCGGCAGCGTGCCGGCGGTGCAGACGATCGCCCCGCAGACGCTCGGCGACGTACGCATCGAGCGCGCCGGCAACCAGCGCTGGCTCGCCACCTCGATGACGCCGGAACAGCTGTGGCCGCAGTTGCAGAGCTTCTGGGCCGACCGCGGCTTCAAGCTGCTGGTCAACCAGGCCGATGCCGGCGTGATGGAAACCGAGTGGGCCGAGAACCGCGCCAAGCTGCCGCAGGACTTGATCCGCGCCACCGTCGGGCGCGTCTTCGACTCGCTCTATTCCACCGGCGAGCGCGACAAGTTCCGCACCCGTGTCGAGCGCACGCCCACCGGCACCGAGGTCTACATCACCCACCGCGGCATGGTCGAGGTCTATTCCGACCAGCTGAAGGAACAGACCGTGTGGCAGCCGCGCCCGGCCGACCCGCAGCTCGAGGCCGAGTTCCTGTCGCGTCTGATGGTCAAGCTCGGCGCCAAGGAAGAGGTGGCCAAGGTCGCCGTCGCGTCGACGGCCAGCAGCACCGCGGCCCGGGCGCGCGCCATGACGACCGGCCCCGCCGCCGCGCTGACGGTGGACGACAGCTTCGAGCGCGCCTGGC